>NZ_JBSGBF010000012.1:0-52859 GCF_053601115.1 Streptomyces sp. NPDC004788 | reverse complement strand
CGGTGGAGAAGGGCCAGAAGGAATCGGCGGGGAAGAGCAAGTAGACTGGTGGGCTGCTGTCAACGGCCGCCCTCCCCGTATCCGGCCGGCCCGCCCCGCCACCGCCGGGGCACCACCCGCATGGCCCTCCTCCCGCGCGGCGCCCCGCCCGCCGAACCAGGATGGGGCCATGCCGATCTCCGCCGGCCACCGCGCCGCTCTGCTCACCGCGACGCTCACCGCGACCGCCCTGCTGCTGACCGCCGGGTGTTCCGACGACGGGGGCGAGGCGGCGGTCCCCGAGGCCAGCGGGCCCACCGGGCTGGACCGGCTCGCGGCGCAGAAGCTGGAATGGGCGCCGTGTCTGCCGCCGAACGCGGCGGAGGGCGGCGGGCCGGCGCCGACGCCGCTGCCCGGCGGGACGGCCTGGGAGTGCAGTTTCCTCGCCGCGCCGCTCGACTACGACAAACCCGACGGCGACACCGTCGACCTCGCCCTGATCCGCGCCAAGGCCCGCGACCAGGGGCAGCGGATCGGCTCGCTGATCTTCAACTTCGGCGGGCCGGGCGGCTCCGGCGTCACCGGTCTGCCCGGCTTCGCGAACGACTTCGAGTCGCTGCGCTCCCGCTACGACCTGGTCTCCTTCGACCCGCGCGGGGTCGGCCGCAGCAAGCCCGTGGAATGCCTCTCCGACAAGCAGCTGGACGTCTACTACGCCCTGGACTTCACGCCGGACGACACCGCCGAGGAGAAGACGCTCGGCGACGCGCAGAAGAAGTACGACGACGGCTGCGAGAAGCAGTCCGGCGCCCAACTGCCCTACGTCGGCACCGAGAACGCGGCCCGCGACATGGACCTGATGCGCCGGGTCCTCGGCGACGACAAGCTGTACTACTTCGGCATCTCGTACGGCACGGAGCTCGGCGGCGTCTACGCCCACCTGTTCCCGAAGAACGTGGGCCGGGCCGTCTTCGACGCGGTCGTGGACCCGGCGGCGGGCGTGGAGGAGGGCGCGCTCGGGCAGGCGAGGGGCTTCCAGCTGGCGCTCGACAACTTCGCGAAGGACTGCGTGGCGCGCGCCGAGGAGTGCGTGCTGCCCGGCTCGTCGCCCGCCGAGATCGAGGGCTTCATCACGGATCTGCTGGCCTCGCTCGACAAGAAGCCGATCGCGGGCATCGGCGAGCGCAAGCTGACGCAGACGCAGGCCACCAACGGCATCGCGCAGGCCCTCTACTCCAAGGAGTTCTGGCCGTATCTGGAGCAGGGCCTCGACGAGGCCGACGCGGGCAACGGCGCGCTGCTGCTCGCGCTGTCCGACTCGATGAACGGCCGTGACCAGAACGGCGTCTACAGCAACATCCAGGCCGCCAACGCCGCCATCAACTGCGTCGACTTCAAGGACCGCTTCACCTTCGACCAGGCCAGGGAGAGCCTGCCGCAGTTCCGCGCCGCCTCCCCCGTCTTCGGCGACTTCATGGGCTGGGGCCTCGCGAGCTGCAGCCAGTGGCCCGTGCCGGGCGCCTGGGACCACCCGGACGTCTCGGCCCCCGGCTCGGCCCCGATCCTGGTCATCGGCAACACCGGCGACCCGGCCACCCCGTACGAGGGCGCCCGCTCGATGGTGAACGCGCTCGGCAAGGGGGTCGGCGTGGAGCTCACGTACAACGGCCAGGGCCACGGCGCGTACAGCAGCGGCAGCAAGTGCGTGAAGGCCGCGACCGACGCGTACCTGCTGAACGGGACGGTGCCGGCGCCCGGCACGACCTGCGGCTAGCCACCGCGCCGGGCCCGCCGCCGCACGCGACAGGGCCCGGATCCGCCGTACGGATCCGGGCCCTGTCGCACTCGTCTTCGCGCGATCAGTAGATCGGCTTCTCCGGCTCGATCTGGTGGACCCAGCCGATGACGCCGCCGCCGACGTGCACCGCGTCCGCGAAGCCCGCGGACTTCAGCACGGCGAGGACTTCCGCACTGCGGACACCCGTCTTGCAATGCAGGACGATCCGCTTGTCCTGCGGCAGGTCCTGGAGGGCGTTGCCCATCAGGAACTCGTTCTTCGGGATCAGGCGGGCGCCCGGGATGGAGACGATCTCGTACTCGTTCGGCTCGCGGACGTCGATGATGTCGATCTTCTCGTCCGCGTCGATCCACTCCTTGAGCTGCTTCGGAGTGATCGTGGAGCCGAGCGCCGCCTCCTGGGCCTCCTCGGACACGACGCCGCAGAAGGCCTCGTAGTCGATGAGCTCGGTGACGGTCGGGTTGTCGCCGCAGACCGCGCAGTTGGGGTCCTTGCGGACCTTGACCTGGCGGTACTGCATCTCCAGGGCGTCGTAGATCATCAGGCGGCCGACCAGCGGGTCGCCGACGCCCGCGAGGACCTTGATGGCCTCGGTGACCTGGATGGAGCCGATGGACGCGCAGAGCACGCCCAGGACACCGCCCTCGGCGCAGGAGGGGACCATGCCCGGCGGCGGGGGCTCCGGGTAGAGGCAGCGGTAGCAGGGGCCGTACTCGGACCAGAAGACCGAGGCCTGGCCGTCGAAGCGGTAGATGGAACCCCACACGTACGGCTTGTTGAGCAGCACGCACGCGTCGTTGACCAGGTAGCGGGTCGCGAAGTTGTCCGTGCCGTCGACGATCAGGTCGTACTGGCTGAAGATGTCCATCACGTTCTCGGCCTCGAGCCGCTCTTCGTGAAGGATCACGTTCACATACGGGTTGATGCCGAGCACGCTGTCGCGCGCCGACGCGGCCTTGGAGCGGCCGATGTCGGACTGGCTGTGGATGATCTGGCGCTGCAGGTTCGACTCGTCGACCTCGTCGAACTCCACGATGCCGAGCGTGCCCACGCCGGCCGCGGCCAGGTACATCAGGGCCGGGGAGCCGAGCCCGCCGGCGCCCACACAGAGCACCTTGGCGTTCTTCAGCCGCTTCTGCCCGTCCATCCCGACATCAGGGATGATCAGGTGGCGGGAGTACCTGCGGACCTCGTCAACGGTGAGCTCGGCAGCCGGCTCGACCAGGGGTGGCAGCGACACGGAGACCTCATCAATACAGCTGGTCGGGATGTCTTTACGACGGTTGTTCTCCCCATAACACTGCCATGGCCCTCCTCATTCCGAGACACCCCGTCCGATCCGCGAGACGATTTCGTCCCAGTAGCCGGGCAGAGTGTGGAATTGGTCGTTTTGTCCCGGGCGGGCCCGCCGGTCGGTCATGAAGACCGTGGCGGCGCCCTGCCAGCGGGCGATTCGGAGGGCTTCGTCCAGATGCGTCCTGGGCACTCCGTGGACGAGATGGACGAACTTCGCGGCCGGGTAGTCGGCCGTCCACTCGGCCACCTGCGACCAGCGGTAGTCGGCCCACGCGCCGGAGAAGGTGACGAGCTGGTCGGCGGTCTCCGCGTAGCCCGGGTACGGGTGGGTGCCGTGCCCCAGGACGAGGTGGACGCCGCCCCCGCCGGCACCTTCGCCGCCGCCCCCGTCCCCGGCCTCGCCCTCGTGCAGCGCCTCCAGGGTGCCGGCAATGCGCCGTACGCCCGCCAGGTCGGCCCGGTCGGAGGGGCACCGGTCCAGGTAGTAGCCGTCGGCCCGGTACCAGTCGAGGTAGCGCTGGGCGTCCGAGACGACCTCGCCGAAGGGGCGCGAGCCGTGGGACAGGTCGATGTGGCCGAGCACCCGGACGCCCGCGTTCCGCAGCTTGCCGGCGGCCTCCAGGCAGTGCGGGTCGGGCCGGTCGCCCGGCCCGTCGGCCACGTTGAGGACGGCCCAGTGGACGGGGGCGCCGGGGCGGGTCAGCTCGGCCCATTCCACGGGGGCGAGCAGGGGGTGGCCGTAGCCGGGGACGCCCACCCCCATCCCGGTGACCGTCCCGGTGCCGGTGGCGGTCAGATGCGGCATGCCGCCTCCATCCAGATGTCCGCCAGGGACTCCTCCAGGTTGATCCGGGGCCGCCAGCCGAGCCGGTCGCGGGCGGTGCGCACGTCGGCCTGCTGCCAGGGGCCGCAGCCGTCCGGGTACGGGTAGGGGGCGGCGGCCAGCTGCTCGGCGATGGTGGCCTCGGTGCGCGGGGCGCCGATGACCGGGCGCGGCGGCGGCCCGTCGAGCTCGTGGAGCTGGCCGGCGTATCCGGCGACCCTGGCGAGGACGGCGGCGGCGTCGCGGAGCTTCACGGCCCGGCCGGTGCCGATGTTGACGACGCCCTGGGCGGCGGAGAGCGAGGCGGCGTGCACGGCCCGGGCCACGTCCCGGACGTCCACGAAGTCCCGCTGCACGCCGAGGCCGCTGAGCTTCAGCTCGCCGTCGCCGGCCTGCATGGCGCGCCGCATCGCCTCGGCGAGCCGGCCGAGCGGGGAGCCGGCCGGGGTGCCGGGGCCGACGGGCGAGAAGACCCGCAGGACGACGGCGTCGAGGCCGGAGCCGAGGACCAGTTCGGTCGCGGCGAGCTTGGACACTCCGTAGGGGCCGCCGGGCCGCGGCACCGCGTCCTCGGCGGTGGACGAGCCGGGCTGGCTGGGCCCGTACTCGGAGGCGCAGCCGACCTGGACGAGCCGGGCGCCGCAGCCGCTGCGGCGCAGCGCCTCGCAGACGGTGGCGACGGCGACGGTGTTGTGCCGGGTGAGGTCGCGGGCGCCGCCGCGGGTGGCGCCCGCGCAGTTGACGACGACCCCGGGGTGGACGGCGTCGAAGAACCGGGTCAGCGCGCCGGGGCTGCCGGTGGCGAGGTCGAACCGCACGTCGGCGTCGTCGCCGCGGCCCAGCGCGGTGAGGTGGACGGCCGGGTCGGCGAGCAGGCGGTCGGCGACGAACCGGCCGATGAATCCGTTGGCTCCGAGCAGCAGCACCCTCATCGTGCGGCCCCTTCGTGCCGACCGGCCGTGGTGGGGAGGTGGTGCGTCATGTCTCTTTCGTCTCCTTGCGAGTGGCGAGGGATCGGGTACGGGGAGGCACGCCCGCGGCGTCGGCTCCGCGGGTGCGCGGGGTGCACCGGTGGGGGATCGGGCGGGCAGGGGTCGTGGGGCGGGGGCGGTACGGGTCAGGCGTGGGCCGAGGCGCGGGAGAGCGCGCCGGTGGCGTGGATCAGCAGGGCGAGGGCCGCCGTGCCGCAGAGCAGGGTGGGCGGGGCCGCCGGTCCCCAGAGGGCGACGACGGCGCGGACGGGGGTGCCGAGGAGGTCGCAGCCCGGGAGGCGGGCGGCGAGGACGCTCGCGAGGACGAGCGCCTCGGCGGAGGCGGTGGCCATGAGGACGCTGTCGGCGGCCTCGGCGAAGCCGTGCACGGCGAGCAGCCGGGCGAGCAGCAGCAGCGTGCCGAGGGCGAGGGCGCCGGGGTGGAAGCCGGTGAGGAGGAGCAGTCCGGTGAGGGCGGCGAGGTGGAGGGCGACGCTGCCGACGAGCAGCGGTCTGGTGCCGGCGGCGAAGTCGGCGAGGCCGCGGCTGGCGGCGAGTCTGCGCCGGGCGCGGGCGGCGAAGAGGTGGGCGCACCAGGCGGCGGGGGCGACGGAGAGGGCGAGGGCGAGCAGCGGTCCGGTGTCGAGGAGCCAACTGGTACCGGCCGGGCCGTCGAGCGGCGTGACGACGGTCGGGGCGCCGTCGGGTCCGCCGCTGAGCAGCTGGTCGAGTACGCCGTCGCCGGCGGCCGCGTACGCGAGGAGCCACAGGACCCAGAGGGGGGTCGCGGGCACGGCGCGGCCGGTGGCGCGGAGCGGGCCGCGGCGCACGGCGGCGAGCACGGCGGCGGCGAGGCCGAGCGCCCCCAGCACTCCGGCCGTGGTCCGCGCCGCCCCGGTGGTGAGCGCGAGCCCGGTGACGGCGAGGGCGGCGACGGCGCCGGGCGCGCAGGTGGTGAGCGCCCACACGGTCCACGGGGTGCGGGGCGGGGCGGCGGGTTCGGTACGGGTACGGGGGCTCTCGCCGCGCGGCACGCGCGCGTACAGCTCCTCGGCGAGCGAGAAGACGTCGCGGTGCCGGAAGCGGGCGGCGGTCCGGTCGGTGACGCCGTGCGCTTCGAGTCCGGCGGCGATCTCCAGGGCGTCGACGGCCCGTTCGCACAGCTCGCGGTGGCGGTGCATCAGCGCTTTGACGGGGTCGGCGGGTCCGCGCCGGGCGGCCGTCCGCACGGGCTGCGGCGCGAGCGGCGGCAGGGGCTCCGGGGCGGCCCCCGGGGCGGAGTCCGGTGCGGGCTCCGGCGCGGAATGCCGCACCGGCTGCGACTGCCGGTCCGGCTGCGACTGCCGCTCCGGCTGCGGCTCCGGCTGCTGAATCGCTTCGGCAAACGCTTCCGCGGGTTCTGGTGCCGGGGCGAGGGCGGCGGCCTTGAGCAGGGCCTCGGAGCGGGAGTCCCAGGGGCCGGGGCTGGTGGGAGCGGCGGGGCCGCGCATGGCTGTGCCTCCTTCAGGCATCGGGATCTCCCGTTCCGGCCGCGGTGGTGACCGGCTGGTCCGCCCAGCTGCCCGGCACATGGGCCTCGGCGGGATGGGCGAAGGGCACGCCGCAGCTGGTCCGGCGGCGGACCGGCGAGTGGGAGAGGAGTTCGAGGTAGATGCCGCGGAACGCCGCGAGGTTCTGTTCGACGGTGAACAGCTCCAGGGCCCGGGCGCGGGCGGCGGCGCCGAGGCGGTAGCGCCGCTCGGGGTCGCGCAGCAGCGCGAGGCAGGCGTCGGCGAGCGCCTTGGGGTTGCGGGGCGGGACGACGAGTCCGGTGCCGCCGATGACCTCGACGACCGCGCCGACGTCGGTGGAGACGGTGGCCCGCGCGCAGAACATGGCCTCGACCAGGCCGACGGGGAAGCCCTCGACGACGCTGGAGAGGACGACGACGGCGCTGGCGGCGTACGCGTCCTCCAGGGTGGGGGCCTCGGGGCCGCCCAGTTCCTCGAAGGAGACGGGGTTCTCGCCGACGGCGTGCACGCCGCTCGCCTCGTCCGGGAAGAGCTGCTCGGCGAGGCCCCGGCAGTGCGCGAGGTACGCGGCGGCGCCCGGCTCCCGTACCGGCGCGGCGATGATCCGCAGCCGGGCGTCGGGCTGCTGCCGCCGCACCTCCGCGAAGGCGTGCAGCAGGGCGACGAGGTCCTTGGCGGGTTCGACGCGGCCGATCCAGGCGAGGGTCGCCGGGTCGCCGCTCTCCTCGTCCTCGCCGACCTCGGCGAAGCGGTCGGCGTCCATGCCGGGGTGGACGGTGCGCAGCCGGGCGCGGTCGGCGCCGCACTTCTCCTGCCAGCGGCGGGCGTGCGCGTTGCCGGGGGTGAGCAGCGCGGCCTGGCGGTAGACCTCGCCGGCGAGCCGGCCGTGGAAGGCGGCGAGCAGGGCGCGGACGGGGGTGGCGAGGGGGGCGCCGGTGGCGGCGAGGTAGTGGGCGCGGAGCTGGACGCCGTACTCGGTGACGAGCAGCGGGGTGCCGAAGAAGCGCTTGGCCAGCAGGCCCGGGACCGCGGCGGCGCCGGCGGAGGCGGCGTGGCAGAGGTCGGCGAGCGCGAGGCCGCCGCCCGCCGCGCCGTCGGCGCCGTCCGTGCCGGGCTCCGTCTCGTCGTACCAGTCGAGCGAGAGCGGGCGCAGCGCGCGCTCCAGCTGTTCGGTGAAGGCGAGCTGGTCGGGCACGGTGGCGGCGGCGACGGCGCGGCGCGCGCCGGGGGCGCGGCAGGCGGCCTCCAGGATCCGGACGGCGGGCTCGGAGCGCAGCGCGGCGGGCAGTCCGCCGTGCTCGCGGGCGAGTCCGGCGAGCTCGTAGAGCCCGGCGGCGAACCGCTCGGCCCCGGCGCCTCCGGCCGCCGTCCGGCCGGCCGCGGGCTGTCCGTCCTCGGCGCAGATGCCGTGCGCGAGTTCCGCGAACGCGGTCTCGAAGCGCCGGCGCTCGCGCCGCCCGTATCCCGTACGGCGGGCGAGGGGCGCCCCGTCGCCCGCGCCGTCCCGGAGCGCGGCGGTGCGCACCGCGCGCACGTTGGGCGGCAGGTGCGGCAGGTGCGCGCGGCCGGTGGCGTCCTGGCGGGCGTCACGGCTGAGCGCGTAGACGTCGAACTCGTGCGGCGCGAGCCCGCGGACGAGCCGGTCGCACCAGAGGCCGGACTCACCCGTGGCGTACGGATAGCCACTCTCCGTGAGCAGTCCGATCCGCATGAGCAACACCCCCGTTCTCCCGTGACGCCTGCCGTGACTGGTGTCCCGCGGCGGGAAGAACGTAAGCGGATATGACGGTGGCGCGACGGACGGTTGTCCATCGCGCCACCGGAAGGGGTGAATGCTCGTAACTTTCGCACCGCGGTCGCGTTTTGTCGCGCTACGAGATCGTCACATCACTGTCCGTGCGATCCTCAGGCGACCGCGGGCGCCCGTTCCAGGGCGGGGACGGCGGCGAGGAGCCGTCGCGTGTACGGGTCCTCGGGCGCTCCGTACACCTTCTCGACGGTGCCCTGCTCGACGATCCGCCCGGCCCGCATCACGGCGACCCGGTCGCTGACCTGCCGCACCACCGCCAGGTCGTGGGCGATGAAGACGAGCCCGAGGCCGAGTTCGGCCTGGAGGTCGGCGAGCAGGGCGGTGACCTGGGCCTGGGTGGTGACGTCGAGCGCGGAGACGGGCTCGTCGCAGACGATCAGGCGCGGCCGGGCGGCGAGCGCGCGGGCGATGCCGACGCGCTGGCGCTGGCCGCCGCTGAACTCGTGCGGGTAGGCGTCGTACCGGTCGGGGTCGAGCCCCACCCGGTCGAGCAGCTCCCGCACCCGGTTCCGGACGAGCCGGTCGTCGCGCTCGCCCGCCGCGCGCAGCGGGTCGGCGACGGACTCGCCGACCGAGCGGCGCGGGTTGAGGGAGGAGACGGGGTCCTGGAACACCATCTGCAGCTCGCGCCGGTGCGGGCGCAGTTCCTTCTCGGACAGCCGGCCGATCTCCGTCCCGGCGTACCGCAGCCGGCCGTCGGTCGGGTCGAGCAGCCGCACCAGCATCCGGCCGAGGGTGGTCTTGCCGCTGCCGGACTCGCCGACGACGCCGAGGGTCTCCCCGGCGCGTACGGTCAGCGAGACGCCGTCGACGGCCGTGACCTTCGCCTTCCCGCGCCCGAACTCGCGTCGCAGGCCGACCGCTTCGAGCAGCGGCTCGCCTCGGGGCGGCGCGGCCGGGGCGGGTCGCAGCGGTCCGTCGAGCCGCGGCACGGCGCTCAGCAGCTCGCGGGTGTACGGCTCCGTGGGCGCGGCGAGCACCCGCGCCGCGGGCCCGCGTTCGACCGCCCGTCCGCCCCGCATGACCAGGATGTCGTCGGCGCTCTCCGCGGCGACGCCGACGTCGTGGGTGACGAGCAGCAGGGCCGTACCGGTCTCCTGGCGCAGCTCGTGGAGCAGGTCGAGGATCTGGGCCTGGACGGTGACGTCGAGGGCGGTGGTCGGTTCGTCGGCGACGAGGAGCCGCGGCTCGCAGGCGAGTGCCATCGCGATGAGGGCGCGCTGGCGCATGCCGCCGCTGAACTCGTGCGGGCGGGAGCGGGCGCGGCGGGCGGCGTCGGGGATGCCGACGCGGTCGAGGACCTCGACGGCGCGGGCGCGGGCGGCGCCACGGGACGCGCCGGGCCGGTGCACCCGGTACACCTCCGCGATCTGGTCGCCGATCGCGTAGTACGGGTCGAGGGCGGACAGCGGGTCCTGGAAGACCATCGCCGCCACCCCGCCCCGCAGCCCGCGCAGTTCGGCCGGGCCGGCCGACCCCACGTCGATGCCGCCCACCGTGACCCGGCCGCCGACGCGGGCGCCGGTGCCGTGGTGCAGCCCCAGGAGGGCGCCGGCCACGGTGGACTTGCCGCTGCCCGACTCGCCGACGAGGGCGAGGGCGCGGCCCGCGTCCAGGGTGAAGGAGAGGTCGTCGACGGCGGTGACGGAGTCGTCGAAGGCGACGGTGAGCCCTTCCACGGTGACGACGGGGGCGACGGGGACGACGGGTGCGGCAGGGGCGACGGGGACGACGGGGACGCTCACGTGAGGACCACCCTTCGGTCGGCGACGGCGTAGAGGAGGTCCGCGACGACGTTCGCGACGACCACGGCGGTCCCCATGAGGAGCACGACGCCCACGACGACGGGCAGGTCGATCTGGCGGACGCCGTCGATGAGGGTCTTGCCGAGTCCGGGGATGCCGAAGAGGGACTCGGTGAGCACGGCGCCGCCGAACATCGAGCCGAGGTCGAGCGCGCTGAGCGCGACGACGGGCGGCACGGCGCCGCGCAGCGCGTGCCGGGTGACGACGGCCCGCTCCCCCACCCCGTAGGCGCGGAAGGTGCGGATGTGGTCCTCGGCGAGCGTCTCCAGGGTGGAGCTCCGGGTCAGCCGGGCGTACTTGGCGGACTCGAAGAAGCCGAGGGTGAGCCAGGGAAGCAGCATGTTCCAGGCCCACTGCTCGGGGTCCTCGCCGAGCGGCACGTAGGTCGGGAAGGGCAGCCAGCGCAGATAGGCGCAGACGGCCATGAGGAGGAGCAGTCCCAGGATGAAGACGGGCGTGCCGGTGCCGGCGAGGGTCAGCACGGTGAGGGCCCGCTCGGTGAGTCCGCCGCGCCGGAGCGCGGAAAGGAGTCCGGTGCCGACGCCGATGACGAGCCAGATCACCATCGCGCCGAGGGCGAGCGAGGCGGTGGCCGGGAGGCGTTCCAGGATGAGGTCGGTGACCTGCTGGTCGGTCTGGTACGACAGGCCGAGGCAGGGCGCGTAGCAGTGCAGCACACCGGTGCCGCCGGAGTAGTCGCGCCCGGCCACCACGCCCTGGGCGAAGTGCAGGTACTGCGCGAACACGCTCTCGTTCAGGCCGAGTTGGTCCCGCACCTGGGCGATCTGCTGCGGGTTGCAGCGCTCGCCGCAGGCGAGCCGGGCGGGGTCGCCGGGGGCGACGTAGAAGAGCGCGTAGACGAGGACGGACAGCGCGAGCAGGACGAGGGCGGCGCCCGCGAGCCGCCGCAGGACGTAGCGGGTCATGAGGTCTTCTCCTTGCGGACCTTGCGCGGTGCCCGCACGCGGGCGGCCTCGCGCGGGTCCAGTGCGGCGCGCACGGCGTCGCCGAGGACGGTGCAGGCGAGCACGGTCGCGAAGAGCACTCCGGCCGGCAGCAGCACGTACGCCGGATCGGCCCGGAACCAGGTCTGCGCGGTGGAGAGCATCTGCCCCCAGGACGGGGTGGGCGGGGTGACGCCCACTCCGAGGAAGGACAGCGACGCCTCCGTGACGATGTTGGCGGGCACGAGGACGGCCGCGTACGTGAGGACGGGCGCGGCCAGCGACGGCAGCAGTTCGCGCCGGGCGGTGCGCCACCGCCCCGAGCCGGCCAGCCGGGCCGCGGAGACGAAGTCGAGGCTCTTCAGGGTGAGCGTCTGGGCGCGCACGATCCGGGAGGTGCCGGCCCAGCCGAGCAGTCCGATGACCAGGATCAGCAGCAGCGGGCGCGGGAAGTCGCGGGGGACGACGGCGGTGAGCGCGATGACGAGGACGAGGAACGGCAGGGCGACGAACACGTCGGTGATCCGGCCGATGACGGCGTCGGCCCAGCGTCCGCCGAGCCCGGCGGCGAGGCCGAGCCCGACGCCGGTGAGCACCTGCACGGCGGTGGCGCCGAGCGCGACGAGCAGCGAGATCCGGGCGCCGTAGAGGAGCCGGACGAACAGGTCGCGGCCGGTGCCGGGTTCGACGCCGAGCCAGTGCTCGGCGCTGATCCCGCCGAAGGAGCCGTACGGGACGCCGCCGCGGGCGGAGTCGACGAGGTCGTCGTGGTAGCTGTGCGGGTCCTGGCCCGCTAGGGCGGCGAGCAGCGGCGCGCCCGCGGCGAGCAGGACGAGCAGGACGAGGACGGCGCCGGCGGTGAGGGCGGCGGGGCGGGTGCGCAGCCGCTGCCACACCCGCCGGGCGGCGCCCGTGGCGGCGGGAGCGCCGGCCGCCACGGGTGCCGCGAGGTCGGTCGGCGCGCTCACTTGACGGCGACCTGCGAGACGTCGAGGACGCCGGTCCAGTCGCTGATGACGACGTTCTTGACGTCCTTGCCGACGAGCCGCTTGTAGACGGGGTGGAAGAGCGGCACGTCGAGCGCCTGCTCGCCGATCTTCTTGTCGAGGGCGCCCCAGCGGGCGGCGGCGGCCTTGAGGTCGGTGAGCTTGTTGATCTCGTCGATCTCGTGGTTGACGGCGGGGTCGTTCAGCTGGGCGTGGTTGTAGTTGGAGCCGTTGGTGACGATCTGCCGGCCGTCGAAGATCGGCGCGAGGAAGGGGCCGCCGGCCGGCCAGTCGGCGCCCCAGCGGGAGAGGAAGAAGCCGGGCGCGTCCTTGACGCTCCAGCGCTTCTCGTTGAAGGCGTTGGGCTCCTGGCCGTCGAGCTTGACGGTGATGCCGGCCTTGGCGAGCGCCTCCTGGACGGCGGTGGCGATCTCGGGGCTGGTGGTGCGGTTCTGGGCGGTGGAGTGCAGCAGGGTGACGGTCAGGCCGTTGGGGTAGCCGGCCTCCTTGAGCAGCGCCTTGGCCTTGGCCGGGTCGCCGGTCTTGCCGGCCGGGAAGTGGTCGTAGGGGGTGTAGCCGAAGGACTTCTGCTCGGGCAGGAAGGTGGTGGCGGGCTCGGCGAGCGCGGAGCCGCCGGCGGCGTTGACGACGCTGGTGCGGTTGACGGCGTAGGAGATCGCCTGGCGGACCTTGGGGTTGTCGAAGGGCTTCACCTTCGGGTTGAAGGCGATGTAGTTGGTGAAGCCGAAGTGGCCGGTGCCGACGCGGGCGGCGAGTTCCTTGTCGGAGCCGATCTGGGCGAGTTCGGCGGGGCCGAGGTTGGTGTCGGTGGTGACGGCGGCGGCGTCGGCGCCGGAGGAGGTGGCGAGCCGCTGGTTGATGACGGCCTCGTCGAGCCCGGACCTGACGTCGATCCGGTCGGGGTACGCCTTGCGCTCGTCGTCCGTCTTCGGGTCCCAGTGCGGGTTGCGCTCCAGGACGAGGTGCTCACCGTCGTTCTCGTTCTTCACGACCTTGTACGGGCCGGAGGAGACCGGGTGCTCCTCGTACTTCGCGCCCTTGTCCTTGGCCTTGGGGACGGGCGCGAACTGCGTCTGGGTGGCGACGAACGGGAACTCGCCCTCGGGCTTGCGCAGTTTGAAGACGATGGTCCTGGCGTCGGGCGTGACGATCGACGCCAGGCCCTTGGGGTCCTTGTAGGGGCCCTGGTAGGTCTCGCCGCCGACCAGCCAGTCGCGCAGGTAGGGGGCGCCGCCGGAGAGTTCGGCGGCGAAGGAGCGCTCGATGCCGTACTTGATGTCGGCGCTGGTGATGGGCGTGCCGTCCTCGTACGTCAGCCCGTCCTTGAGGGTGTACGTCCACTCGGTGGCGTCCTTGTTCGGGCGGCCGGTGTCGGTGGCGAGGTCGGGGACGACCTGGGTGCCGGCGGCGCCGGCCTCGCGGTTGCGGGTGGTGAGCGTGCGGAAGACGAGGGACGGGATGTTGCCGCCGCCGGAGGTGTAGAGCCGGGCGGGGTCGAAGTCGCTCTGCGCCTCGCTGTTGAGGACGGTGAGGGTGCCGCCCTTCTTCGGGGCGCCGTCGGCGCCCTTGCCGGCGGATCCTCCGCCGGTGGCGTCCTGCGGTCCGGCGCAGGCGACGGCGCCCGAGGCCAGGACGAGACCGACGGCGGCGGCCGCCACGCGGCGCGAAATCACGGACGATGGACGCATCGGAGGAACCTCTCGGGGTGAACTGCGGGAAGGAGCAAGGGAATACCGCAGGCACGGGGAGACGTCCCGGAAGCCGGAAGGAGAGCGCGACGCACCTGCGGAGGAGAACCCGTGCGGGTGCGGCGTGCGAAAAGAGGCCGACGTAGCGCGCGGGCTGCGTCAGCGACAGAGGATGTCGGCGACCGCGTGGCCGGTCACGCCGAAGAGCGCCAGCTCAAGGGCGGCGCGCTCGGTGGTGACGGCTCGGTTCGACATGCCGAGAAATATGGACGAACGCCTGAGCGATGTCAACGCGAAGGACACGCTCCCGAGACGCCCGTCTCACCATGCGGACGGACGTGACGGTGACGGCCCGTCAACCCTCGGGGTGCACCCAGGGGTTGGGCCGACACTTGATCCCGTCGATGTCCAGCGACTTCGTCTGCTGCTGCATCACCGGCGCGAGCGCGCCCGGCGTACGGCAGCTCACATGGCTGTGCCCCAGTCGGTGCCCGACCTCGTGGTTGATGAGCATCTGGCGGTACGCGTGCATCGCGTGCGGCCCGAAGGTGACCGAGCCCTGCGCCCAGCGGAACGCGTTGATCATCACGCGCTGCGTGGCGGCCGAGTCGCAGGACACGTTGTCGACCGTCGTGTCGAGGCCGGACTTGGCGCACCAGGCACCGGTGGTGCCCGGGCTGGCCAGCGTGATCACGAAGTCCGGGTCGCCGGTGGAGATCCGCTCGAAGGTCATCTCCCCCTTCCCGGCCCAGCTGCGCCGGTCGTTGAGGGTCTTCTGCACGGCCTGTGCGAACAGCGTCCCGTCGAGGCCGAGCCCCTTCTCGACGTCGACCCGGTAGCGGTACGTGCGCCCCTTGCCCGGCGCCTTGTCGAGACCGGGCACGGTCTCGAACTCCCCCGACCCCTTCAGGTGCGGGTCGATGGGGAACTGGCGGGCCATCAGCTGCTCGTACGTCGGCGGCGCGGCCGGCGGCTTCGACGGCGCGGCCCGGTCGTCGGAGCGCGAGGCCGGGCTCTCCGCACCGATCCGGTCGGCGGAGTCGTCGGCGGCGTGCGTCGCGCGCGAGCCGTCGCCGTCGCTGCCGGCGACCTGACCCGCGATGACGACCGCGAGGACGGTGGTGACGGCCGCCGCGGCGATCCCGGTGAGGGTACGGCCGAGGGCGGCACCCGGCTTGGCCCGCTCCCTGGACTCGGGGGCCGGTGCGGGCTGCTCCTGCGCGGGGGGCGCCTCCCGGCGCGGTGCCGGTATGAACGGGGCGGCGGGTGAGGCGGGACCGGCGGGTGCGGGCTTCGCGTACGGGTAGCGGGCGGCGGGGGCCGCCGCCTCGGGGTGGGCCGGGTGCCCGCCGCGCACGAAGGGCCGGCCGGAGGTCTCGTACGCCCCGGCGTGGCGCGGGGTGCCGGGCGCCGAGGTGCCGTACGTCGGCGTGCCGTGTGCGGGGGTGCCATGCGTCGGCGTGCCGTATGCCGGGGTGCCGTGTGCCGGGGTGCCGTGCGTCGGGGTGCCGGGCGCCGAGGCGCCGTACGTCGGCGTGCCGTGTGCGGGGGTGCCGTGTGCCGGGGTGCCACGGCCCGGCGTCTCGTACATCCGGCCCTGGCCCTGCGGCGGATACGGGCGGCCCTGGCCCGGTGTGTCATAGGTGCTGTCGTACGGGCGCGGGGGCTGCGGTGCCGCCGGGGGCTGCTGCCCACCGGTCCGCCTGCGTCGCCCCGTCCCCGTCCCCGGCCCCGGCCCCGGCCCTGCGGCCTCCCGCTCCCCGGTGTCGTTCACCGGGGCGGCGGGGCCCTTGCGACTATGTCGTCCCACGGTCCGGCTCAGCTCCCGCCCTCGGCCGCCGGCGGCCGCGCGTCGGCGGCACCGGTGATCAGCTCCCGTACCGCCGCGGCGACGGTCTCCGGATACTCCATCATCGCCACGTGCCCGGCCTCCGGGAGCGTGAGAAGCGTCGAACGGCGGAAGGCGGCGGCCGCCCTGCGCGCCATCCGGTAGCCGACGAGCCGGTCCCGCCCGCCGTACACGAGGAGCGTCGGCGCGAGCACCCGCTCCGCCTGCCGCCACAGTCCGTGCTGGCCGCCGAGCGTGTACGCGTCGACGATGCCGCGCGAGGAGCGGGCCATGGCGTCCCAGAAGTACGGCAGCTCCAGGCGCCGCTCCATCTCCTCGACGGCGTGCCGCAGACCCTCCTCGGAGACCCGGCCGGGGTCGCCGTAACAGAGGGAGAGCACGCCCTTGACCCGCTGCTCGGCCGTCCAGTCCTTCGTCAGCCTCGCGAACAGCGACGCGATGCCGGGCGCCGCGAGCAGCGCGGTCGGCCAGGCGCTGCGCTGGACGCGCAGCTCGGGCAGGGCCGGGGAGATCAGCGTCAGGGTGCGGACCAGGTCGGGACGCACGGCGGCGACCCGGGTGGCGACCGCGCCGCCCATGGAGTTGCCGAGCAGGTGCACCGGGCCGCGGCCTGCGGCGTCGAGCAGCCGGATGACCGCGCGGGCGTGACCGGTCACGGAGTAGTTGCCGTCGTCGGGCGGCGGCGAGTCGCCGAAGCCGGGCAGGTCGACGGCCTCGCCGTCGACGAGGTCGGAGAGCAGCGGCATCAGGTCCGACCAGTTCTGCGAGGAGCCGCCGAGCCCGTGCACGAACAGCGCGGGCGGCAGACCGGTCCGGCCGGCGGGCCGCGCGCGGACGGTCAGGGTGAGTCCGGGCAGCGCGACGGACCGCAGCTCCTCGCCGTCGGCGACCCGTACGGTGCGCGGCGGCCGGGTCGCGGGCGAGGCGGCGGTCCGGGTTTCCGGCAGCTCGGTCGAGGACATGGCAGCGATATTACGAGACGATCACGCCCGGAAGTGTGTGGGTGGCGTCACAGAGGTGTGGGTGGCGTCACAGGACCGGTCGCGGCGCCGGGCCGAAGGGCTGTCGCGGTGGCCCGTGGAATCGGACGCGGCACGGGATCGAGGGACCGTCGTGGTCGCTCCCGCGATCGATCGATCGAGGGACCGTCGTGGTCGCTCGCGCGATCGATCGAGGGACTGTCGCGGTCGCGCGCGTGATCTGTCTCGTCGCCGGATCCGCGTCGAGCGGGTGCGGCGGCTCGCACGATCGGGTGCAGGCGACGCCCGAGAGTGGCGGATCGGGTGCGGTGCACGGGAGGAGCTCCTACGCTCGGAGTGAGAGCCGGGCACGGCCCTCGGACAGCACCCGCGGACCCGCCCGCCGGAAGGGACGGACAGACCCGCTCGCCGGAAGGAACCGCATGACTGTCGACCCGAACGAGCCGGACACATTCGCCGAGGAAGAAGAGGACGTCGTGCTCGACGAGGAGATCCCGGAGGCCGACGCGGCCGAGCAGCACACCGAACTGCAGCAGCACGAGGACGAGCCGCTCAACCACATCAAGCACGACGCCGCGAACGACGCGGACGCCATCGAGCAGGCGCGGGTCGTCACGCTCGACGAGGACGACTACCGCTGAGTAGCCCCGTGGTCCTTCATCGATTTGTTCGGTTTACCGTCCAACTACTTGGCCGTCGCCTCTCGCCCCAGGCGTCCGGTCCGTGAAATTCTGCGTTCGCAACGCGCACTGCCGGGTTACCCAAAAGTACGATGGCGGCGCGACGTCAGAGCGCGCATGGATCGATTTTTGGGAGGCGGCGTGAGCGCCATCGAGCAGACAGAGGCAGCACGCCCTCGGGGCACGCGCCTGCCGCGCCGTGCCCGACGGAACCAGCTCCTCGGCGCGGCCCAGGAGGTGTTCGTCGCGCAGGGGTACCACTCGGCCGCCATGGACGACATCGCCGAACGGGCCGGCGTCAGCAAGCCGGTTCTCTACCAGCACTTCCCGGGCAAGCTGGAGCTGTATCTGGCGCTGCTGGACCAGCACTGCGAGTCCCTGCTGCTGTCGGTGCGCGCGGCCCTCGCGTCCACCACGGACAACAAGCTGCGCGTCGCGGCCACCATGGACGCCTACTTCGCGTACGTCGAGGACGAGGGCGGCGCCTTCCGTCTGGTCTTCGAGTCGGACCTCACCAACGAGCCGGCCGTGCGCGAGCGCGTCGAGCGGGTCTCGCTGCAGTGCGCCGAGGCGATCTCCGACGTGATCGCCGAGGACACCGGCCTGGCCAAGGACGAGTCGATGCTGCTCGCCGTCGCCCTCGGCGGTGTCTCGCAGGTCGTCGCCCGCTACTGGCTGTCCAGCGAGTCCGCCATCCCGCGCGACAAGGCGGTGGCGCTGCTGACCTCGCTGGCCTGGCGAGGCATCGCCGGCTTCCCGCTGCACGGCGCGGAGGGACAGCTGAGCGCCGAGGGCCACTGAGCACCACCCCGTACGACCGACCGCCGTCCGGTGCGGACGGCGGTACGAGGGGTTCGGCGCTCGCGGTTGTTCGCTCTTGGCGTTCCCTGCGCGCGCCGTGTCCGTCCCCTCACCGGGCTAATGTGGGCGAGTACGGCGCGGGACCCACGCGCAAGGCTGACCGTTCGGAGGGACATAGCCGTGGAGGTCAAGATCGGCGTGCAGCACGCACCCCGGGAGATCGTGCTGGAGAGCGGACAGTCCGCCGAGGAGGTCGAGCGCGCGGTGGCCGACGCGCTGGCCGGCAAGGCGCAGCTGCTCAGCCTGACGGACGAGAAGGGCCGCAAGGTCCTGGTGCCGGCTGACAAGATCGCGTACGTCGAGCTCGGCGAGCCGGCGGTGCGTCGGGTGGGCTTCGGCGCGCTCTGAGCGACACACAGACGGGCAGGGGCCCGGCGGACTTCGGTCCGCCGGGCCCCTCTCTTGTCCGTGTCTGCCCACGTCAGGGCGTATGGGGAGGATTGTCATCACGAGTGACCGGGTAGGACGGGTGTGACCGAACGCCCGCCCCGCACACCCCCGCGAGGTGATCCGCCGTGTTCCTGGAAGCCCTCGGTTCCGCTCTGCTCGGTTTCGCCCTGGCCTGGGTAGCCGTGCACCGGCTCTCCGACCGCCTCCCCGCACGGGGCGCCGTCCTGACCACGGGGACGCTCGGCGGCGTCTTCGGTGCCCTGGTCACCCACGGCGCCCTCGGGCCCGGCCACTTCCTGGCCACCCTGATCGGCGCCTTCGCGATCGCGGCCGTGCTGCTGTCGCTGCTGATCCGGCCCGCCTCGCGACGACTGCGCCGATCAGCGGCGGTCTGAGGCCACTTCCCCGGAAGGGTTACGCGGCGAGGCCGAGCGCGGCCATGCGCTTGGTGTGCGCCTCGGTGATGCGGGAGAACATCCGGCCGACCTCGGCGAGGTCGAAGCCCGCGGCCATACCGTCCACGCCACCGACGAGCATCGTCGACAGCGCGTCGCGCTCGGCGACCACGCGCTGCGCCTGCGACAGGGCCTCGCCCATCAGCCGGCGCGCCCACAGGGCGAGGCGGCCGCCGACCCGCGGGTCGGCGTCGATCGCGGCGCGGACCTTCTCGACGGCGAAGTTGCCGTGGCCGGTGTCGTCGAGCACACCGAGCACCAGGGCGCGGGTGTCGGAGTCGAGGCGGGCGGCGACCTCCCGGTAGAAGTCGCTGGCGATCGAGTCGCCGACGTACGCCTTGACCAGGCCCTCCAGCCAGTCGGACGGGGCGGTCTGGCGATGGAACTCGTCCAGCGCCCTGGCGAACGGCTCCATCGCCTCGGTCGGCGGGGCGTCCACGGCGGCGAGCCGGTCGCGCAGCTGCTCGAAGTGGTGGAACTCGGCGGAGGCCATCTTCGCCAGCTCGGCCTTGTCCGCGAGTGTCGGCGCCAGCTTGGCGTCCTCGGCGAGCCGCTCGAAGGCCGCGAGCTCGCCGTAGGCGAGGGCGCCGAGCAGGTCGATCACGGCGGCGCGGTACTGCGGCACGGCGGAGGCGGTGGCCCAGTCCTGGGCGGCGATACCGGTGGGTGTGGCGTTGTCGGGCGTCTCCATGAGCGCACAATAGCCCGCTCCGTCGTCCGCCAAGGGCCCTGGTCAGTGACTGTGACCGTGACCTCGGCGGGAATTCTCCCGACACACATGCGCGATTCCGGGGTACAGTGGTAAGGCGCCTGCTGAGTATGCGGACATGCTTTCGCACGTTCGGACGTACCCGGTGGGCCGACTCATGAATGAGGATGCCCGGTCGGTGGCCCGATCGGCTCCGGCCCGACAGCCCTTCCGGCGGCCTGCCGAAGGGTCCCTCAGCGGCACGACGCTCGAGCGAAGGCAGCGGTCCCGCGCCACCCGGCGGTGATCTTCCGGATCCCGCAGGAAGTTCCAGGCACGGTGAGACCCCCCTCGTTCGCCTCGCGCCGCGTCTCACAGAAGAGGCAGCACCCTGACTACGTTCCGAGAGCTCGGAATTCTCACCGAGACCGCCGAGGCCCTGGAAGCCGTCGGCATCGTCACCCCCTTCCCCATCCAGGAGATGACCCTTCCGGTCGCCCTTTCCGGCACCGACGTCATCGGCCAGGCCAAGACCGGTACGGGCAAGACCCTCGGCTTCGGCCTCCCGATCCTGGAGCGCGTGACCGTCCCCGCCGACGTCGAGGCCGGCCGGGCCAAGCCCGAGCAGCTGACCGACGCCCCGCAGGCGCTCATCGTCGTCCCCACCCGCGAGCTGTGCCAGCAGGTCACCAACGACCTGCTCACCGCCGGCAAGGTGCGCAACGTGCGCGTCCTCGCCATCTACGGCGGCCGCGCGTACGAGCCGCAGGTCGAGGCGCTGAACAAGGGCGTCGACGTCGTCGTCGGCACCCCCGGCCGCCTGCTCGACCTGGCCGGCCAGCGCAAGCTCGACCTGTCCCACGTCAAGGTGCTCGTCCTGGACGAGGCCGACGAGATGCTCGACCTGGGCTTCCTGCCCGACGTCGAGAAGATCATGAACATGCTTCCGGCGAAGCGCCAGACGATGCTGTTCTCGGCGACCATGCCGGGCGCGGTCATCGGCCTGGCCCGCCGCTACATGTCGAAGCCCACGCACATCCGCGCCACCTCGCCGGACGACGAGGGCGCGACCCACGCGAACATCACGCAGCACGTGTTCCGTGCCCACAACATGGACAAGCCGGAGCTGGTCTCCCGCATCCTGCAGGCCCGCGGCCGCGGCCTCGCGATGATCTTCTGCCGTACGAAGCGGACCGCCGCCGACATCGCCGAGCAGCTGGAGCGGCGCGGCTTCGCCTCCGGCGCCGTCCACGGCGACCTCGGCCAGGGCGCCCGCGAGCAGGCGCTGCGCGCCTTCCGCAACGGCAAGGTCGACGTGCTCGTCGCCACCGACGTCGCCGCGCGCGGCATCGACGTCGAGGGCGTCACCCACGTCATCAACTACCAGTCCCCCGAGGACGAGAAGACCTACCTGCACCGCATCGGCCGCACCGGCCGCGCGGGCGCGAGCGGTACGGCGATCACGCTGGTCGACTGGGACGACATCCCGCGCTGGCAGCTGATCAACAAGGCGCTGGAGCTCGACTTCGGCAACCCGGTCGAGACGTACTCCAGCTCGCCGCACCTGTACGAGCTCCTCGACATCCCCGAGGGCACCAAGGGCATCCTGCCGCGCGCCGAGCGCACCCGCGCCGGTCTCGACGCGGAGGAGATCGAGGACCTCGGCGAGCCGGGCGGCCGTCGTGGCCGCGCCCCGCGCCGCGAGCAGCAGCAGGCCGAGGAGCGCCCGGCCCGTACGCCGCGCCAGCGCCGCCGTACCCGCGGTGGCAGCGACCTCGCCGACCAGGCGGGCCCGGCGACCGCCACCGAGCAGACCGCCGACACGGACGCCGCCGAGTCCACCGGCCCGCGCCGCCCGCGCCGCCGCCGCACCCGCGGCGGAGCCGGCGCCGGCATTCCGGTCGCGGGCGCGACCCCGGTCGTGACGGAGGCCGCCGAGGCCGCTCCGGCCGTCGAGGGCGCCCGGACCCGCCGCCGTCGCGGCCGCTCCGGCGAGGGCCGTACGGCCGAGGCGACGGTCGAGACCCAGGTGACGGTGGACGCCGGCACCGAGGCCGGCCCGACGGCCGAGACCGCCGTGGCCGACGCCGCCACCGCCGAGTCGGGCGCCCGTCGCCGTGGCCGCGGCCGCTCCGGCGAGGCCCGTACCGCCGAAGCCGCAGTCGAGACCGCCGCGCTGGAGACCCCCGCGGCAGCCGCCGTGGTCGAGACCGCCGCAGCCGAGACCCCGGCCGCCGAGGCCCGGACCCGCCGCACCCGCGGCCGGTCCGCCCAGGCCGAGGCGCCGGTCGTCGAGACCCCCGCCGCCGAGACCCCCGCAGCCGAGGCCCCGGCCGCCGAAGGCCGGACCCGCCGCACCCGCGGCCGGTCCGCCGAGGCCGAGGCGCCGGTCGTCGAGACCCCGGCCGCCCAGGCTCCGGTCGTCGAGGCCGAGGAGGCTCCGCGCCGTCGTCGTGGTCGTGGTGCGCCGGTGGCCGCGAAGGCCGCCGCTTCCGTCGCCGTGGCCGCTCCGGCCGAGGCGCCGGCGCCGCGTCGGCGCCGGGTGCGGCCGCGTGCCGCCGAGGAGACGGTGACGTTCCAGACGGTGGAGACGGCCGCGGCCGCGCTGGCCGCCGCCACGGTGCCGGCCCAGGCGACCGAGGAGCCCAAGCCGGTGCGTGCGGCTGTCGCCGCCGTGCCCGCGCAGGCCACCGCCCCGGTCTCCGCTCCCGCCGCCGCTCCGGCTGTCGCCCCGGCCGCCGCTCCGACGGCCGGCCCGCGGGTCCGCCGCCGGGCGACGCGTCCGGCGACGAACAGCGTCGCGACCGTCGTCGAGGAGCCGAAGGTCACGGTCGAGGAGCCGGTCGCCGCGCCCGTCGAGGAGCCGAAGCCGGTCCGCCGGCGGGCGACCCGCCGGGTGTCGAGCCCGGTGACGTCGACCTCCGCCGAGGCCGGTGTGGTGATCATCGCCGCCGCTCCGGTCGCCGCGCCCGTCGAGGAACCGAAGCCGGTCGCCGAGCCGGTCGCGGAGCCCGTGGCGGAGCCGAAGAAGGCCGCCCCGCGCAAGCGCACCACCGCGAAGAAGGCCGTGGCCGTGGCCGAGCCGGTCGCCGAGACCGTCGAAGCCGCCCAGCCCGAGGCGCCGAAGGCTCCGCGCAAGCGGGCCGCCGCGAAGAAGGCCGTCGCCGAGCCGGTCGCCGAGGCCGTCGTGGCCGTCGAGGCCACCGAGGCCGAGGCGCCGAAGAAGGCGGCCCCGCGCAAGCGCACCACCGCCAAGAAGGCCGTGGCCGTGACCGAGCCGGTCGCCGAGACCGTCGAGGCCACCGAGGCCCCGAAGGCCGCGCCGCGCAAGCGGGCCGCCGCCAAGAAGGCCGTCGCGGCCGTGGCGCCGGACGCGTCCGAGCCGAAGAAGACGACGACCCGTCGCCGTACGGTGAAGAAGGCGGCCGAGCCGGTCGCCGAGACCGTCGAGGCCGAGGCCCCGAAGAAGGCGGCGCCGCGCAAGCGCGCCACCAAGAAGGCCGCCGCCGCACCCGAGGCGTAGTCACCCGCGTATCGCGGCCCGGTCCCTCCCCGAGGGGCCGGGCCGCGGTGCGTTCTGCGGTGTCACGGCCTGCGGTTACAGTCCCTGTATGAGCAAGCCCCGCTCCCTCGCGCTGCCGCCCCGGACCCGTGCCTACCGCCTCTCCACCGCACGGGGCGACTTCGCCGTGCTCGACGCCGCGCCCGCCCCCGCCGCCGTTCCCCGGCACGGGACCGTGCTGCTGCTGCCCGGCTTCACCGGCAGCAAGGAGGACTTCCTGGCGCTGCTCGGCCCGCTGGGCGAGGCCGGCTACCGCGCGGTCGCCGTCGACGGGCGCGGCCAGCACGAGACGCCGGGTCCGCGCGGCCGGGCGGCCTACCGCCGCAAGGCGCTCGCGCTCGACGTGGTGGCGCAGGCGGCGGCGCTCGGCGACGGGCCGGTGCATCTGCTCGGGCACTCGTTCGGCGGCCTGGTGGCCCGCGCGGCGGCGGAGCTCGCGCCGGACGCGTTCCTCTCGCTCACCCTGCTCGCCTCGGGCCCGACGAAGGTCGCGCGTTCCCAGCGGGTGCGGGTCCGGGCGCTGCGCACCGCGTTCGCGCTGCTCTCGAAGGAACGGGTGTGGCAGGCGACCCGCTGGCTGGACAGCCGGGGCGAGGAGCCGGGCGTGACGGATCCGCCGGAGATCGTGGCCTTCCTGCGCCGCCGCTGGATGCGGACCCGGATCGCTCAGCTCGCGGGCGCGGGCCGGCTGATCCTCGGCGACCCGGACGGCACGGCGGCGCTGGGCGCGCTGCCGATGCCGCTGCACATCGCGTACGGCGACGAGGAGACGGTCTGGCCGGTGCAGGCCCTCGCGGCGGCGGCCGCCCGTACCGGCGCGCACCACACGGTGGTCGCGGGCGCGGGCCACTCCCCCAACGTCTCGCACCCGGAGGAGCTGGCGGCGCGGCTCACCGCGTTCTGGGAGCTGAGCGCGCAGACGCGCGCGCCCCGCGCGGCCGCCGGTCGCAACGCGGCCGAAGCGTCGTCGTAACCCGGCTCTGCGAGGATCTGCGGAGAGGCTCCACCGGACACTAGTTAGCCATCCAAAAAATTTCCTTAGCGTAGGGAATGTTTCATGGATGGGCCTCGTTGTACCCCTACGTAACGCAGTTCTCCGCCCTGGAGGATCAACTCAGACGAAGGGAGAAGCCCATGCGCTTCGAAATCCTGCGCCTCGACGACATCGACGGCACCCCCGTCGACTCCACTGTCGTGGACGCCGCCTCCGTCAACGGGATCGTGCAGCAGGCCGCCGCGATCGGCCAGCGCATCTGGATCCGGCCGGCCGACGCCTCGGCCTCGTAACCGGCACACCTCATTCACGCACCGCGCCCCCGCACGGACTCCGGAGAACGGAATCCGTACGGGGGCGCAGTGGTGTCCGGGGCCGGTCCGGTTCACCGGCCCTGACCGCGTCAGGAGCCCTGGATGATCTGGGTGACGCCGTTGACGATCTGCTGCACCGCGATGGCGGACAGCATCATGCCGGCGAGCCGGGTGACCAGGACGACGCCGCCGTCCCTGATGACCCGGATGATCAGCAGCGAGTACCGCATGGTCACCCACAGCACGAGGTGCATGGCGGCGATGGCGGTCCACACCGAGATCTGCGAGGCGACGCTGTTCGCGTTCTGCACGGCGAGGATCACGGACACGATCGCACCGGGGCCGGCGAGCAGCGGCATGCCGAGCGGTACGAGGGCGACGTTGACGTCCTTGGTCTGCTTCGGCTCGTCGGTCTTGCCGGTGAGCAGGTCGAGCGCGATGAGCAGCAGGAGGAGCCCGCCCGCGATCATCAGCGCGGGGACGGAGACGTGCAGATAGGCCAGGATCTGCTGGCCGAGGATGCCGAAGACGGTGATGACGCCGAAGGCGACGGCGACGGCCTGCCAGGCCATGCGGCGCTGCACCTTGGCGGGGCGGCCGCCGGTGAGGGCGAGGAAGATCGGGGTGATCCCCGGGGGGTCCATGATCACGAAGAGGGTGAGGAACAGCGAGCCGAAGACGGCGACGTCGAACACGGTGTGGCCTTGCGCGAAAGGGGTGTACAAGAGCATCCGGAACCAGAGGTTCCGAGAGAAGGGCAGGCGGAAGCCATGCCTGAGGAGGAAGTCATGCGACGCACCTCGCTCCGCCCTGCCACCGGTGGGCGACGGGCGGAGCCTGTGTGCTGCGTGGGTCAGGCGCGTCCGCCGGCGCCCGGCACCGGGAAGGCGCCGGTGGCGCGGCGGGTGATCTCGCCGTAGATCTCGGGGTCGGTCAGGAAGTCGCCGAGACCGACGGTCTTGCGGCTGCCGTGGTAGTCGCTGGAGCCGGTGGTCAGCAGACCCAGCTCCTTCGCGAGGCCGCGCAGCCGCGCCCGCGTCGGCTCGTCGTGGTCCATGTGGTCGACCTCGATGCCGTCGAGGCCGGCCTCCGCGAGCCGGGCGATGGCCGACTCGGGCACGCACTCGCCACGCTTGAGGGCCAGCGGGTGGGCGAAGACGGTGACGCCGCCGGCGGCCTTGACCAGGCGGATGGCGTCGACGGGGTCCAGCTCGTGCTTCTCGACGTACGCGCGGCCGCCGTCGGCGAGCCACTCGGGCGTGAAGGCGCCGGAGACGTCGGGCACGACACCCAGCTCGACGAGCGCCTCGGCGACGTGCGGGCGGCCGACGGAGCCGTCGCCGGCGATGCGGGCGACCTGGTCCCAGGTGACGGGGACGCCGAGCTCCTGGAGCTTGCCGACCATGGCACGGGCGCGCGGCACGCGGTCGTCGCGGACCAGCTCGCGCTCGGCGAGCAGGGCGGGCTCCTCGGGATCGAAGAGGTAGGCCAGCATGTGCAGGCTCACGCCGTCGTAGCGGCAGGAGAGCTCGGCGCCGGTGACGAGCGTCAGCCCCTCGGGCAGGGCGGCGACGGCCTCCGCGTACCCGCGGCTGGTGTCGTGGTCGGTCAGCGCGACCACGTCGAGCCCGGCGGCGGCCGCGTTGCGAACCAGCTCGGCCGGGGTGTCCGTACCGTCCGAGGCGGTGGAGTGGGTGTGCAGATCGATGCGCACGACTCAGGACTCCAAAGGGCTCGGGGCGGACGACAGGGACGATCCAGCATAACGGGCGAATCGAACACCCGTGTACGGAACCGCGAAACCGGTCCGCCCCTTACCTCGCCCCCGCCGCGTCAGCCGCCTTCCCTCGCCTTGCCCCGCTGCGCCGGCCCCTCACCTCGCCTTGCCCCGCTACGTCAGCAGCCTCGGCGTCAGCGCCCCGCACGGCAGCAGCTCGACCTCCGCGCCCGCGTCCCGCAGGTCGGTGAGGACCAGCTCGTCGTACATCAGCAGGCCGGACTGCTCGGGCCAGACGACCGCCCACAGCCACAGACCGCGCGCCTCGCCCGCGAAGACCGCGCGGTCCTGCGGGGCGCCGGTGACGTGCCAGAGCGGCGTCGGCCGGCCGGCGGCGAGCACCTTGACCTGCGGCGGCTTGTCGATGGCCATGCCGGATCCGGGATCGGGGCCGTCGATGCCGGCGTACCGGGCGCCGAGACCGACGCCCAGCTCCTCGGCGACGAGCAGCAGCTCCCCGATGCCGCCGAGCGGACCGGGTCCGGAGCAGGCGACGACGGTCGCGCGTCCACCGTTGCGGTCGTCACCGGCGTACGCGACCCCGGTGAAGAGCCATCCGACGGGCAAGGGCCACGGCATCCACACCGGCACGTGGGACCGGTGCACGACGGCACCGAGGGCCTCGACGCTGGGCGGGATCACGGGCTGAAGCGGGTGCACCGAGCCATGCACATCGCACTGCCAGGAGTCGGCGAAGAGACCGGGCGCCCTGACCCGGCCACCGCACTTCGGGCAACTGGGTTCGCCCCTCATAGGGCTCAACGGTCCTACCCCGGGGGCGCCCCGTCAAGGACGATCACCGACGATCACCCGTCCGGACGGAGCCGTTCACCCTCGGTCGAGCTTCCGCCCCATACGCATACGGTTCGAACAGCGTGGCGCGGCGCCGCGCCCGCACCCAGCGGACCGGACTCAGCCCGGAGTCAGCCCGGACTCAGCCCGGACTCAGTCCAGCGTCACGGACCTGCGCAGCGGATCGCGCAGGTCCGTGCCGTTCGCCAGCCAGCGCTCCTCCAGGGCCTGCGCCCCGTGCACCCGCTTCCACGCGGCCTCGTTCTGCGTCATCGGCAGCAGCGGCAGGAAGCGGACCGGGTCCATGGGGTCGTCGAGGTCCAGGTCCTCCACCAGGCCGCCCGACTCGGCGACGAGGACCGAGGTGAAGGGCGCGCCCGGCCACAGCGGCTCGCCCACGTCGAGCGAGGCGCCCGGGGCCACGACCACGCCCTCGACCTGCGGGGTGGCGGCGAGCACCGCGAGCGCGCGGAGCACCTTGTCGGTGTCGGCGAGGCCGGCGCGTACGGACAGGACCAGTTCGGCGCGGGGGCCCTTGACCGGGTCGGCGAGCACGGCCGTCGGGTCGGCCATCGGCTGGGCGGACATCCCGAGGGTCGCGTAACGCACCAGGCCGGCGTCCGCGTCGACGAAGCGGAGCACCTCGATGCGGTCGGTGCCGAGGAAGGTGATCGCGGCGCGGGCGTCCGGCTCGCCGAGGGCCGTGCGGAGCCGGGCCTCGACGAGAGCGAGAATTTCTGCCATGCGGCGAGCATAAAGCGCGTATGGAACGGGCAAAGTAAGGGATTGACCCTCAGTCGGCTGATAGTCTTGGCCACTGGTCGGGATGGATTACCCGACTGCTCGTCACACGTCATCCCTCACGAGGGACCGGCCGGAGGAGGTGGGACTGCGATGGATCGAAGTCGATCGGGCAGTACCAGCCGCTCTTCCGCCGAGCCGCACCGGCAGTAACTCCAGCAACACCAGCACCAGCCGGGCGCGTTTCTCCCTCCGGTGACTCCAGGGCCGTCTCGAAGGCCCCTCCTCTCCGGCATCTCGCACGACGGAAGAGCTCCCTTCGTTGCCTGAGAGCAGCGCTCTTGCCCGAGAGCGGCGCTCTCCGCCCGTCAGTAGCGAACGCCGTCACCGCGATCCCCCGGTGCCGCCCGCTTTGTGGACGACGTACCTCCACGTCCCCATTCCGGGCTGTGCCACGGTCGCCGACGGCCGATCCGTGAAGGAGCACGCCCATGTCGATGATCCGTGACCTGCGCGCCGCCGTCCGTCCCTCCCTGCGGCACTCCCTCCGCAAGCCCGTCGTCGTGCCCCCGTACGACCCCACCCGCGACCCGGCCGCCCCGACCGCCGTCGTCGACTGCGCCGTCTACCGCGACGGCCGCCGGGTCGACGACCGCACCTGCCTGACGCCGCGCGGCGCGATGCGCCAGGTGCGGGAGCGCGGCGGCTTCGCGTGGATCGGTCTGCACGAGCCGACCGAGGCCGAATTCGCCGGCATCGCCGCCGAGTTCGGGCTGCACCCGCTCGCCGTCGAGGACGCCGTCCACGCCCACCAGCGGCCCAAGCTGGAGCGGTACGACGACACCCTCTTCACGGTCTTCAAGACGATCCACTACGTCGAGCACGCCGAACTCACCGCCACCAGCGAGGTCGTGGAGACCGGCGAGGTGATGGTGTTCACCGGCCCCGACTTCGTCATCACCGTCCGGCACGGCGGCCAGGGCTCGCTGCGCAACCTGCGCCACCGCCTCCAGGGCGAGCCCGAGCTGCTCGCCAAGGGCCCCTCGGCGGTGCTGCACGCCATCGCCGACCACGTCGTCGACGGCTACATCGCGGTCGCGGACGCCGTCGAGCTCGACATCGACCAGATCGAGATCGACGTCTTCTCGCCGCCGGCCAAGGGCTCCACGCGCGGCGCCGACACCGGCCGGATCTACCAGCTCAAGCGCGAGGTGCTGGAGTTCAAGCGGGCCGTCACGCCGCTGATGCGCCCGATGCAGCTGCTCAGCGAGCGCCCGATGCGGCTCGTCGACCCGGACATCCAGAAGTACTTCCGGGACGTCGCCGACCACCTCGCCCGCGTCCAGGAGCAGGTCGTCGGCTTCGACGAGCTGCTCAACTCGATCCTCCAGGCCAACCTGGCGCAGGCGCAGGTCGCCCAGAACGAGGACATGCGCAAGATCACCTCGTGGGCGGCGATCGTCGCCGTCCCGACGGCGGTCTGCGGCGTGTACGGCATGAACTTCGACCACATGCCGGAGCTGCACTGGAAGTACGGCTACCCGATGGTCCTCGCGGGCATCGCGGTCGCCTGCCTGGCCATCCACCGCACGCTCAAGCGGAACGGCTGGCTGTAGCACCGACGGCGCTCGGTAGGCTGCGGGCATGACAGACGCGCTGTTCGGGCCCGCCCTCGTCGAGGAGGCCACCAAGAAGTCCGGCCTCATCTGGGTGCGGGGCGAGGCCCCGGCCGCCCGCGCGCTCTGGCACGTGTGGCACGGCGGCGCCGCCCTGGTCGTCGGCGACGGCCCCGGCGAGCAGCCGCTGCCGGGCCTGGTCGACGGCGGAAGCGCCGAGGTCACCGTCCGCAGCAAGGACAAGGGCGGCCGGATCGTCGCCTGGACCGCCGCCGTGCGCGAGATCGCGCCCGGCACGGAGGAATGGGACGCCGCCGTCGCCGAGCTCAAGGGCAAGCGGCTGAACGCGCCCGACGGCGAGGCCATGCCGGAGCGCTGGGCGCGCGAGTGCCGGGTGGTGCGGCTCGAACCGCGCACCTCGACGACCGACCTGCCGGACGGCTCGCTCGCCGCCGTACCGCTGCCGTCGGACGCGACGACCCGGCGCGCGGTGCCGGCGGCGCTGCCGAAGCTCCTCTTCCGCCGCAAGAAGCGCCGCTGAGCGGGGACGGGCCGCTGAGCGGGGACCGGCGGCTGGGCGAGAACGGTGCGAGGGGCGGCGCCGGGAGCGGTTACGTACGGGGCAGCCGGTTGCCGTAGTCGACGGTCTGGCCCTTGGCGGGCGCGGCCAGCGGGAAGTCCTTGTCCCACTCGGACAGCATCACGACGCCCGCGCCGCCGCCGCGCGCGAAGCGCACGGGGTACGGGGTGCCGTCGAGGGAGACGTCGAGGGAGCCGCCGTCGCCGCTCGCGCCGCCCTTGATGTTGATCGTGCGGGTGCCGCCGATCGTGCCGTGGTCGCCCTTGACCAGCTCGCCGTGAAGCCCGATCAGCCCGTCGAGCAGCACGCCCATGTCGGTGAAGCCGCGCAGCTGCTTGTACGAGGGGTCGTTCTGCGGCACCTTCACGTACTTGTCGTCGAGCTTGTCGGCCGCTTCGGATCCTGTGTCCGAAGCGGAACCGGAACCCGAGCCGGAGTCCGAGCCGGAGTCCGAACCGGAACCCGAACCGGAACCGGAGTCCGAGGACGACCGGGTCGACGGCTCCTCGTGCGACCAGAAACCCGCGTCCGCCTTCAGGTAGAGCGCGTCGCCGACCCGCAGCAGCTCGAAGGTGCTGTTCTTCGTCGTCACCGAGCCCGAGGCGCCGTCCTGCTTCAGCCGCATGTTCAGCTTGAACGTGCCGCCCTTGCTGACCAGCGTGCCCGAGAGCCGTACCGCCTTCGCCCCCTCGGCCGCCGACTGGGCCTGCTGCTCGATGGCCGGCGCGGTCAGCTTGCCCACGCCGTTGGTGCCCTCGTCCGGGTCGGCGGCGCAGGCGGTGAGCGCCGCCGCGAGACCGGTGCAGAGGGCCAGCGGCAGAGCGGCCCGGCGGATGCGCGGGGACGGGCGGAGAGCGGTCACCTGGGCGCCTCTCTGGTCGGTGGGGGGACGGGCCGGCGGGGGAACCGGAGGCCGGTGGGGACGGCAGACCGCAGCGTACCCGGGCCGGATGACGCGCCTGCGGGCAGCCGCCCGCGGGCCAGCCGTACGGGCGGCCCTGACGGAGCGGCCCCCGGCGGCACCGGCTAGCCTGAAGCCGGTGAATCCGGCAAGTTCGGAGAATCCCCGACAATCGGCAAGGACAGACGGCGACTGACGGCGACCGACGGCAGAACCAATCGGATCGCGCGGCACGGAGGAGGCGCGTGGCATGGCGGCAGGCGCCCCCCGCATCTTCGTCTCCCACCTCGCCGGGGTCCCGGTCTTCGACCCCGTCGGCGACCAGGTCGGCCGGGTCAGCGACCTGGTGGCCATGCTGCGCGTGGGCCGGCGCCCGCCGCGGCTGCTCGGCATGGTCGTCGAGGTGCTGTCCCGGCGCCGCGTCTTCGTGCCCATGACCCGGATCACCGGCCTCGCGTCCGGGCAGGTCATCACCACCGGCGTGGTCAACATGCGGCGGTTCGAGCAGCGCCCCACCGAACGGCTCGTGCTGGGCGAGCTGCTCGACCGGCGGGTGCGGCTCGTGGAACCCGACGGCTCGGAGGGCGAGGAGGTCACCGTCCTCGACGTCGCCATCCAGCAGCTGCCGGCCCGCCGCGACTGGGAGATCGACAAGGTCTTCGTGCGGCGCGGCAAGGGCGGGGCGCTGCGCCGCAAGGGCGAGACCCTGACCGTCGACTGGTCGGGCGTCACCGGCTTCTCCCTGGAGGAGCACGGGCAGGGCGCCGAGAACCTGGTCGCCACCTTCGAGAAGCTGCGCCCCGCCGACCTGGCCAACGTGCTGCACCACCTCTCGCCCAAGCGCCGCGCCGAGGTCGCCGCCGCCCTCGACGACGACCGGCTCGCGGACGTACTGGAGGAGCTGCCCGAGGACGACCAGATCGAGATCCTCGGCAAGCTGAAGGAGGAGCGGGCCGCCGACGTCCTGGAGGCGATGGATCCGGACGACGCGGCCGACCTGCTCTCCGAGCTGCCGGAGGAGGACAAGGAGCGGCTGCTCACGCTGATGCAGCCGGACGAGGCGGCCGACGTGCGGCGGCTGATGTCGTACGAGGAGCGGACCGCGGGCGGTCTGATGACGACGGAGCCGATCGTGCTGCGCCCGGACGCCACGGTCGCCGACGCGCTCGCCCGGGTGCGCCTGCAGGACCTGTCGCCGGCGCTCGCGGCGCAGGTGTACGTGTGCCGCCCGCCGGACGAGACGCCGACGGGCAAGTACCTGGGCACGGTGCACTTCCAGCGGCTGCTGCGGGACCCGCCGTTCACGCTGGTCGGCGGGATGGTCGACAGCGATCTGCCGCCGCTCGGCCCGGACACCCCGCTGCCGGCCGTGACCAGCTACTTCGCCGCGTACAACCTGGTCGCGGCGCCGGTGGTGGACGAGAGCGGTTCGCTGCTCGGGGCGGTGACGGTGGACGACGTCCTCGACCACCTGCTGCCGGACGACTGGCGGGAGACGGAGTTCCACGACGAGGGGGTGCACCGTGGCTGAGCGCGCACAGGAGCGCGAGCGGGAGCGGGAGCGGCAGCTGCCCCGGATCCGGCTCGACCAGCCGCGCGTACGGCGGCCGCGGTTCCTGCCCGAGTACGACCCCGAGGCCTTCGGGCGTCTGTCGGAGCGCATCGCCCGCTTCCTGGGGACGGGGCGGTTCATCGTCTGGATGACGGTGATCATCATCGCGTGGGTGGTGTGGAACATCTCCGCCCCGGACGCGCTGCGCTTCGACAACTACCCGTTCATCTTCCTGACCCTGATGCTGTCGCTCCAGGCCTCGTACGCGGCCCCGCTGATCCTGCTCGCGCAGAACCGGCAGGACGACCGGGACCGGGTCAACCTCGAACAGGACCGCAAGCAGAACGAGCGCTCGATCGCGGACACCGAGTACCTGACGCGGGAGATCGCGGCGCTGCGGATGGGCCTGGGCGAGGTCGCGACCCGGGACTGGATGCGCTCGGAGCTCCAGGACCTGCTCAAGGAGCTTGAGGAGCGGCGGGATCTATTCCCGGACGGCGGTCCGCACGGGAGTGACGTACCCGACCGTTGACAGGGCTTTCATCAGCCGGTGGTCGTCGCCGTACCATCTCTCTATGGCTACGGAAGACGCGGTGCGCGAAGCACTGTCGACGGTGAACGACCCCGAGATCAACAAACCGATCACCGAGCTCGGCATGGTGAAGTCGGTGGAGATCGGTGACGACGGCAAGGTCGCCGTGACGGTCTACCTCACCGTCTCCGGCTGCCCGATGCGCGAGACCATCACCCAGCGCGTGACGGACGCCGTCGCCCGGGTCGAGGGGGTCACCGGCGTCGAGGTCTCGCTGGACGTCATGAGCGACGAGCAGCGCAAGGAGCTGGCCTCGGCGCTGCGCGGCACCACCGCCGAGCGCGAGGTGCCCTTCGCCAAGCCCGGCTCGCTGACCCGGGTCTACGCGGTGGCCTCCGGCAAGGGCGGCGTCGGCAAGTCCTCGGTGACGGTCAACCTGGCGGCGGCGATGGCGGCCGACGGGCTGAAGGTCGGCGTCGTGGACGCCGACATCTACGGCCACAGCGTGCCGCGCATGCTGGGCGTGGACGGCAAGCCCACCCAGGTCGAGAACATGATCATGCCGCCGTCGGCGAACGGCGTGAAGGTCATCTCCATCGGCATGTTCACGCCGGGCAACGCGCCGGTCGTGTGGCGCGGCCCGATGCTGCACCGTGCGCTGCAGCAGTTCCTCGCCGACGTGTACTGGGGCGACCTGGACGTCCTGCTGCTCGACCTGCCCCCGGGCACCGGCGACATCGCGATCTCCGTCGCGCAGCTGGTCCCGAACGCGGAGATCCTGGTCGTCACCACCCCGCAGCAGGCGGCGGCCGAGGTCGCCGAGCGCGCCGGTTCGATCGCCGTGCAGACCCACCAGAAGATCGTCGGCGTCGTCGAGAACATGTCGGGCCTGCCGTGCCCGCACTGCGACGAGATGGTCGACGTCTTCGGCACGGGCGGCGGCCAGAAGGTCGCCGACGGCCTCTCCCGCACGACGGGCACGACCGTCCCGGTCCTCGGCTCCATCCCGATCGACGTCCGCCTGCGCGAGGGCGGCGACGAGGGCAAGCCGGTCGTCCTGGCCGACCCCGACTCCCCGGCGGGCGCGGCCCTGCGCACCATCGCCGGCAAGCTCGGCGGCCGCCAGCGCGGCCTCTCGGGCATGAGCCTGGGCCTGACCCCGCGGAACAAGTTCTGATACGGGTTCCGATACGAGCTCCACGAGCGAAGGGCGCCCCGCACGACCGCGGGGCGCCCTTCGTCGTATGCGCGGGTCACGCGTAGAGACTGAGGTCCTTCACCTGCGCGAACGCCAGCCCGTACGCGCTCATCCCGCGCCCGTACGCCCCGATGTGCACCCCCGGCGCCGACCCCGCCAGCACCCAGCCGAACTCCGACTCGCGGTAGTGGAACGGCACCGGAACCCCGTCCACCGGCAGCGACAGCGTGGACCACTCCGGCCCGTCGAGGTCGTCGGCGAGCTCGAAGGCCGTCTCGGTCTGCTGGTCCAGCCAGTTGTCGCGCCGCGCGTGGTCGAGCTGGGCGGGCCAGGTGTGGGCCAGCAGGCCCGAGCCGGCCAGCCAGGCGGCCGAGGAGACCGTGGTGGCGTCCAGGACGCCCGTACCGTCGCCGCTGCGGCGTACGGGGTTGGCGGCGACGGTCACGACGACCGCGAACCGCTCCTTCTCCGCGCCGCCCGCCTCGGACTTTATCGACGGCTCGTCACCGTGGCCCATGGAGCCGTGCTGCACGGTGCCGTCCGCCGCCGTGCCGATCTGCATCAGCCGGCGCGGCCCGGTGAACGCCTCGTCGAGCCCGTACCAGGCGAAGGGCGCGCGCAGAAAGCCGTCGGCTTCCACCCGACTCGTCGTCTTCATCTCGGCCGCCTCCTCGTTCGTCAACAGAGGGAGGATAGCCACCTATGCGGAGTGGGATGGTGACAGGACGTCGTCAGGTGGCGTCCGAGTCGTACGGCGGGCGCTCCGGGGTGTCCGGCTTGTCCTGCTTCTTCAGCAGGTCGGGCGAGCCGTTCACCGCCGTGGGGACCGACGGCGTGGGCGTGGTCTCGCGGCCGTGCACCGCGTCCGCGACCTCGTTCATCTCCTTGCGGAGGTCGAAGGTCGAGCGCAGCTCGTTGAGGTCCTTCAGGTCGGCGTTCTCGGCGAGCTGCTTGCGGATGAAGTTCTTGGGGTTCAGGTCCTCGAACTCGAAGTCCTTGAACTCCGGGCCCAGCTCGCTGCGGATGTCCGCCTTGGCGTTGTCGGAGAACTCCCGGACCTTGCGGATGAAGCGCGAGACGTCCTGGATCACCTTCGGCAGCTTGTCCGGGCCGAAGATGAGCACGGCGAGCACCACGAGCGTCACCAGCTCGAGTGCGCCTATGTCGCTGAACACCCTGTAGCTCCTTCTCGCCGGTCCCGGGCGGCCCGCTCCACGGTACCCGCCCAAACTGTCGGGCGGGTACGGGGTGGTGTCCTCCACATGGACGCTTGGCCAGGTCCTAGGCTCCCGTTGACGAGCCCAGGGTCAAGGTCTTTGTCTGCTCTTTGCCGTTGCGGGTCAGGGTCAGCTCCAGTGCGTCCCCGGGGCGGTGGGAGCGGATCTTCACGATCAACTCCTCGCCGCTGTGCACGCGCTGGCCGTCGACCTTGGTGATGACGTCGCCGGGCTCGATGCCCGCCTTGTCGGCGGGGCCGCCGGGGGTGACGGACGAGGCGCCGCCCTTCGCCTTGTCGCCGACCCGGGCGCCGTCGCCGGTGTAGCGCATGTCGAGGCTCACACCGATGACGGGGTGGGTGGCCTTGCCGGTGTTGATGAGCTCCTCGGCGACCCGCTTGCCCTGGTTGATGGGTATCGCGAAGCCGAGGCCGATGGAGCCGGCCTGACCGCCGCCGCCCTCGCCGCCGGAGCCGTTGCCGGCCGCGCGGATGGCGCTGTTGATGCCGATGACCTCGGCGTTGGTGTCGACGAGCGGGCCGCCGGAGTTGCCCGGGTTGATCGGCGCGTCGGTCTGCAGCGCGTCCACGTAGCTGACGTCGCTGCCGTCGCCCTTCTCGCCGCCGGCGGTGATCGGACGCTCCTTGGCGCTGATGATGCCGGAGGTGACCGTGTTGGACAGGTCGAACGGGGCGCCGATGGCGACGACGGGGTCGCCGACGCGGACGTTCTCGGAGTTGCCGAGCGGCAGCGGCTTGAGGCCGGAGACGCCGGACACCTGGATCACGGCGAGGTCGTAGCCGGTGTCACGGCCGATGAGCTTCGCGGCGGCGGACTCGCCGTTGCTGAAGGTGACGGAGATCTCGCCGGAGGACGCGGCGGCGTCGACGACGTGGTTGTTGGTGAGGATGTGGCCGCCCGTGTCGAGCACGAAGCCGGTGCCGGTGCCCGAGGAGCCGCTGCCGGTCACGTGGATGGTGACGACGCTCGGCAGCGCCTTGGCGGCGATCCCGGCGACGCTGTCGGGCGCGCGGCCGATGTCCTTGGCGTCGGCCTGTGGCAGCTCGACGGTGGTGAGCCCGCCGTTCCGCTCGATGTACGCGCCGACGCCGCCGCCGATGACACCGGTGACCAGCGCGAAGGCCAGCGCCCCGGCGAGCGCGAGACCGCGCCGCGGCTTCCGCGGCGGCTTGCCGCCCTCGGCCGGTACGAGGGGCTGCGCGCCCCACGGGTCGTACGCGGGCGTGGCGGGCGGTACGGGGGCGACCGGCGGCACGGCGGCCGCCACCGGCGCCGTCGGCGGCGGCACGGGCCGCTGGACGGGCGGCGCGGGGGCCCAGGGCCCCGGCTCACCGTACGGCGGGGTCGCGTACGGGTCGGGGGCGTGGAGGGGCGCCTGAGCTGCCTGAGGCGCCTGAGGTGCCGTCTGCGGTGATTCAGGCGTCTGCGGCGGCACGGGTACGGGTACGGGCGCGGGCGCCGCCTCCGCGACGGGGGCGTGGGCCGGCGTCTGCGGCGGCACGGGTGCGGGCGCGGGCGCCGCCTCCGCGACGGGCGCGTGGGCCGCGACGGGCGGAGCATCGGGCGCGGGCGGAGCCTCGGGCGCGGGCGCCGCCACGGCCTCCGGGACCGGCTCGGGCGCGACGGCCGGAGCATCGGGCTGGACGACCGGGGCCTCCGCCTCGGTCTCCGGCTCGGTCTCGACGGGCACGGCAGTCGGCTCCACGGCCTCCCCGGGCCGCACGGCCTCTCCGGGCTCGGACTTCGTCACGTCCACCGGTGCCGGTGCCGACGCCGGCGCCGCCAGGGTGAAGTCGCTGTCGTCCGTCGCCGGCTCAGGGGGTCCGGCGGGTGTGTCGGCGGGCGTCCCGGTGGACGTGGTCGACGGCCGGCTCCACCATGTCGGCTTCCCGTTCTTCATGCTCTCCCCGCAACAGATGACCTGTCCGCGCCGCCCGGATCGTCGGGCGGCGCGCCCCTGCCCCAGGATTCAACCAGGTCGCCGGTCAGCGGTGGGAGGGGCCGGGGGCAGGGGTGGCGGTCGGGGAGGGCGCGGGCGCGTAGGCGATCCGCAGGGCCGGGTTCACCGAGCGGGCGAACGGGGACAGTTCGAGCCGGGCCGGGACGACCGACGGCGCCGAGGGCGTCGGTGTCTGGTCGGCGCGGCGCGAGCCGGACGCGAAGGTCGCGGGCGCCCGCAGCGGTGTCACGTTGCTGCCGGTGCCCTGGCCGCCGCGCGCGTCGAGGGGCAGGGAGCCGCTCAGCGCGATCGCCGCGAACGAGACGGCGCTGGCCGCCGCGAAGGCGAAGCGCCGGCCGCGTCCGGAGGAGCGGTCGGCGACCGCGACCCCGTGGATGCGGAATCCGGTGTCCGGGGTGATGCGGGGCGCCGTGGCGAAGGCGTCAGCGCGGACGCCGCCGGCGCGCAGGAGGTCGTCGAAGGGACCCCCCTGGTCGCTCGGTCCCCCCGGCAGCCCCTGGAGGCGCGCCAACAGCCCCGCCGAGGGCGGAGGGGGCGCGGCGGACGCGAAGACGCTCTTGAGGCTGCGCTGGGCGTCGGCCTCGGCCTTGCATTTCGGACAGGTCGCCAGGTGGGCGAGGACCCGCTCGCGGGCGTCATGACCGAGCTCGCCGTCGACGAGCGCGGCGAGCCGGTCCCCGAGGTGGTGCTCCGCGGGGGTCGGTGACGGACTGGTGCCACTCACGCCGTTTTCGCCTCCCAGCCGACGGCGGCGAGGGCCCGCTCCGCGCGCGCCTCGGGCGAGCGGTGCTTGAGCGCCTTGCGCAGGTGGGAGCGGCCGCGGTGGATGCGGCTGCGGACGGTGCCGAGCTTCACGCCGAGGGTCGCGGCGATCTCCTCGTAGGACAGTCCCTCGATGTCGCAGAGCACGACCGCGGCACGGAACTCGGGCGCGAGGGTGTCGAGGGCCTGCTGGACGTCGGCGTCGAAGTGCGTGTCGTTGAACGCCTGCTGGGGCGACGGCTCGCGGCTGGGCAGCCGCTCGGCGGCGTCGTCGGCGAGCGCGTCGAAGCGGATGCGCTGCTTGCGGCGCACCATGTCCAGGAACAGGTTCGTGGTGATGCGGTGGAGCCAGCCCTCGAAGGTGCCCGGCGTGTAGGACGACAGCGAGCGGAAGACCCGGACGAAGACCTCCTGGGTCAGGTCCTCGGCGTCGTGCTGATTGCCCGTCAGGCGGTAGGCGAGGCGGTAGACACGGCCACTGTGGGTGCTGACGATCTCCTCCCAGCTGGGCGGAGTCCACGCCTGCGATTCCGCGTCCGAAGCGAAGGTCGCGGTGGTGGGTGCGGAGTCGGCGATGCGGGAACGGTCAGCTGTGTCAGTCACGGATTTCGGCTCACCCGCCGATCCGAGAAGGCGCCTGAGCACCCTTCTCCGATCCACAGGCGCAGCCGCACCTCCCCTGTCGGCTCTGGTGGTGTCCAGTGGAGCCCCTACCATAGCCACCTCGCCCGTTAGCTCCGGATAAGAATCTTTACGCGAATTTGGGGCCGGCCCGGCCGACGTCCCGCTCGCTTCCTGTCCGTATGAACGCGCGGTCCCATCTGCGGGTTCCCGCGTCCAGCGGATACAGTCGACGCCTGCGTCAACTACGGGACAGCCACGGGAACAAGGAGAGGGCCATTTCCGCCAACCGGCAGACGAGCCTGGCGTTCGCCGACGCCTTTGTCGCCGAGGACGAAGCGCTGCGCTGGGCCCGCGACCGGGCCCATGAGGCGGGGCTGCCCTCGGTGTCGCCGGGCACCGGTGCCGCGCTGCGCCTGCTGGCCGCGACGGCGGACGCGAAGGCGGTGGCGGAGATCGGTACGGGCACGGGCGTGTCCGGGATCTATCTGCTGCTCGGGATGCGTCCGGACGGGGTCCTGACCACCGTGGACATGGAGCCGGAGCGGCAGGCGCACGCGAAGGCGGCGTTCCGCGCGGCGGGCTTCGCCGGCAACCGGGCCCGCTTCATCCCGGGCCGGGCGCTCGAAGTGCTGCCCCGGCTCGCGGACGGCGGCTACGACCTGGTCTTCTGCGACGGCGACCGCCTTGAGCTCCTGGACTACCTCGCTGAATCGTTGCGCCTGCTCCGGCCTGGCGGTCTGGTCTGCTTCGAGGGCGTCTTCGCCGACGGCCGCACGGTCGACTCGGCGGCCCAGCCGGCCGAGGTGCAGCGGATACGGGAGTTGCTGCGGACGGTACGGGAGAGCCGGGAGTTGCTGCCGACGCTGCTGCCGGTGGGCGACGGCCTGCTGTGCGCGGTGCGCCGGGGCGCGTAGGGCTCGGCCCGTACCGCTCGCCCCCGTACCGCTGTATCGCCGTACCGCCTCCGTACCGCCGTACCGCCTCCGAAGACGCACGCCCCCGATAGCGACCCCCGGAACACCGCTGCCCCGGTGCGGTGGGTACCGTACCGGGGCAGAAGCGGAAATTCGCGACAGACGCGTCCTTAGTCGACGACGTCCTTCAGGGCGTCGCCGAGCGCCTTCGCCTCGTCCGGGGTCAGCTCGACGACGAGCCGGCCGCCGCCTTCGAGCGGAACGCGCATGACGATGCCCCGCCCCTCCTTGGTCACCTCGAGCGGGCCGTCACCCGTCCGCGGCTTCATGGCCGCCATGCTCGTTCCCCTTCCTGAAACCAGCTCATCGTCAGCATCGAACACGATTGCTTCCAGGTCATTATCCCGCATCACAGGACCCGATGACCAACATCAGGTGGCATCGCTTCCGCAACGCGCTTTCACAAAGCCGCACATTTCGCCGATCCACCTGCGATACTTCGCCGCCCCGGGTCGGCGTCCGGACGGCGATTCTTTGACGCAGCTCACATGTGCGGTGGGGGTGATCTCCGCCATGCTGAGGGGTCAGACGAAGCGAAGACGCGAAGGGAAGCCTCGATGGCCGACACGGTCCTCTACGACGTGAGCGACGGGCTCGCCACGATCACGCTCAACCGCCCCGAGGCCATGAACGCGCTCAATGTGGCGGCCAAGGTCGCCCTGCGCGACGCGGCCGAGGCGGCCGCCGCGGACCCCGCCGTACGGGCGGTGCTGCTCACGGCGGCCGGCGACCGCGCGTTCTGCGTGGGCCAGGACCTGAAGGAACACGTCGGGCTGCTCCAGCAGGACCAGGAGGCCGGCACCACCGACACGATGAACACGGTCCGCGACCACTACAACCCGATCGTGCGGGCCCTCACCGGGATGGCCAAGCCGGTCGTCGCGGGTGTGAACGGCGTGGCCGCCGGAGCCGGCTTCGGCTTCGCGCTCGCCGCGGACTACCGCGTGGTCGCCGAGACCGCCTCCTTCAGCACCGCCTTCGCCGGCGTGGCGCTCACCGCCGACTCCGGCATGTCCTGGACGCTGCCCCGGCTCGTCGGCCACAGCCGCGCCTCCGACCTGCTGCTCTTCCCGCGCACGATCAGCGCCCAGGAGGCGTACGAGCTGGGCATCGTCAACAAGCTCGTGCCGGCCGAGGCGCTCGCCGAGGAGGCCGCGAAGGTCGCCCGCAGGCTCGCCGCGGGCCCGACGGTCGCCTACGCGGCCCTGAAGGAGTCCCTCGCCTACGGCGCGGACCGCTCGCTGTCCGAGGCCCTCGACAAGGAGGACGAACTCCAGACAAGGGCCGGCGCGTCGGAGGACCACCGGATCGCGGTGCAGGCCTTCATCGCCAAGGAGAAGCCGAAGTACCTGGGGCGCTGAGCCCCCGCTCCCCCAGGCCCGCCCCGGCCTAGCGCCGGCCGCGCGCGATGCAGCCGGTGACGTGGTCGTCGACCAGGCCGCACGCCTGCATCAGCGCGTACGCCGTCGTGGGGCCGATGAAGCGCAGGCCGCGCTTCTTCAGGTCCTTGGACAGGGCCGTCGACTCGTCCGTCACCGCCGGCACGTCGCCGATCGTGAGCGGCGCCGGGCGGGTCGCCGGATCCGGCGCGTACGACCAGATCAGCGCGTCGAGCTCGCCGGGGGCCCACTCGGCGAGCACCTTGGCGTTGGCCATGGTGGCGTCGATCTTGGCGCGGTTGCGGATGATGCCCTCGTCGGCGAGGAGCCGCTCGCGGTCCGCGTCGGTGAAACCGGCCACGTCGGCGATCCGGAAGCCGGAGAACGCCTTCCGGAAGCCCTCGCGGCGGCGCAGGATCGTGATCCAGGACAGGCCGGACTGGAACGCCTCCAGGCACAGCCGCTCGAACAGCGCGTCGTCGCCGTGGACGGGGCGGCCCCACTCCTCGTCGTGGTACGCCACGTAGTCCTCGGTCGACAGGCCCCAGGGGCAGCGCAGCAGCCCGTCCGGGCCGGCGACGGCCCGGCCCACGGTCTCGACGACGGTCTGCTCGGCGGCGGTCCGCTCGCCCGTGGTCACGTCGCTCATGCCTCGTCCTCCTCGCCGCGCTCGCCCCGCTCGCCGCGCTCGTCCCGATCGTCCCGGGACCGGGCGGTGGCCAGCGCCGCCTTCAGGTCCGCGATCCGGGAGTCCCGCTCCGCCAGCTCGGCGCCGAGCCGGTCGAGGACGTCGTCCACGTCCGTCATCCGGTAGCCGCGGGCCGAGACCGGCAGCCGCAGCGCATGGACATCGGCCTGGCCGACCGGCCGGGTCGCGGGCAACGGGTCCACCAGCTGCTCGGGGGCCACCTCGGGCAGCACCTCGCTCTCGCCGCCGCCGACCACCGCCAGGGTGACCGCCGCGACGACCACGACCATCGTGATCAGCAGAAACCAGAACACGTGCGAGCCTTTCCCCGTCAGCTTCCCGGTCGTTCCCGCCATCGGAAAACGTCCCGTGCCGATCGTGCCATGCGCCACCGACAGTTAGGGTCGCAGACGATGCCGGGGACCGGCCGCGAGGGAGGACATAAGGGATGCTGCGCTTGGGACGGCGGGAATTCGGACCCCACGAGCCGGTGATCATGGCGATCGTGAACCGGACTCCGGACTCCTTCTACGACCAGGGGGCCACCTTCCGGGACGAGCCGGCGCTCGCCCGGGTCGAGCAGGCCGTGGCCGAGGGCGCTGCGATCATCGACATCGGCGGCGTCAAGGCGGGTCCCGGCGAGGAGGTCACCGCCGAGGAGGAGGCCCGCCGCACGGTCGGCTTCGTCGCCGAGGTCCGGCGCCGCCATCCCGACGTCGTCATCAGCGTCGACACCTGGCGCGCGGACGTCGGCGAGGCGGTCTGCGAGGCCGGCGCGGACCTGCTGAACGACGCGTGGGGCGGGGTCGACCCGCGGCTCGCCGAGGTCGCCGCGAAGTACGGCGCGGGGCTCGTCTGCACCCACGCCGGCGGTGTCGAGCCGCGGACCCGGCCGCACCGGGTCGAGTACGAGGACGTCATGGCCGACATCCTGCGGGTGACCGTCGGTCTCGCGGAGCGCGCGGTCGCGCTCGGCGTGCGGCGCGACGGGATCATGATCGACCCCGGTCACGACTTCGGGAAGAACACCCGGCACAGCCTGGAGGCGACCCGGCGGCTCGGGGAGATGACGGAGACGGGCTGGCCGGTCCTGGTGTCGCTGTCCAACAAGGACTTCGTGGGCGAGACGCTGGACCGGCCGGTGAAGGAGCGGGTGCTGGGCACGCTGGCGACGACGGCGGTCTCGGCGTGGCTGGGGGCGCGGGTGTACCGGGTGCACGAGGTCGCCGAGACGAAGCAGGTGCTGGACATGGTGGCGTCGATCGCCGGGCACCGGGCACCGGCGGTGGCGCGGCGCGGACTGGCGTAGGACGCGGGCCGGCGTAGGCGAGGGCGGCCGGCGTAGGCGGGGACTGGCGTGCGTGAGGGCCGGGCTACGCGAGGGCCGGCCTACGCGAGGGCCGGCCTACGCGAGGGCCGGCCTACGCGAGGGCCGGTGCAGGGCGGGACGGCGTAGGCGGGACGGGGCGGGGGCGCCACGAGTGGACGCCCCCGGCACGGTGTCGGCCTACCGGCCGACCTCCTTCGACACCAGCGCCACCGCCTCCTCCACGTCGTCCGTCACGTGGAAGAGCAGCAGGTCGTGCTCCGACGCCTTGCCGCCCGCGACGACCGAGTCGCGGAGCCAGTCGACGAGGCCCTTCCAGTACTCCGAGCCGAAGAGGACGATCGGGAAGCGGGTGACCTTGCGGGTCTGGACCAGGGTCAGGGCCTCGAAGAGCTCGTCGAGGGTGCCGAGGCCGCCCGGGAGGACGACGAAGCCCTGCGCGTACTTCACGAACATCGTCTTGCGGACGAAGAAGTAGCGGAAGTTCACGCCGATGTCGACGTGCGGGTTGAGGCCCTGCTCGAAGGGGAGCTCGATGCCGAGGCCGACCGAGACGCCCTTGGCGTCCCTGGCGCCCTTGTTCGCCGCCTCCATGGCGCCCGGGCCGCCGCCCGTGATCACCGCGAAGCCCGCCTCGACGAGCGCGCGGCCGAGCCGTACGCCCGCCTCGTACTCGGGTGTGCCCGGCTTCGTACGGGCCGAGCCGAAGACGCTGATCGCGCTCGGCAGTTCGGCGAGCGCGCCGAAGCCCTCCACGAACTCGGACTGGATGCGCATGACCCGCCAGGGGTCGGTGTGCACCCACTCCGAGTCGCCCTCGGTGTCGAGCAGACGCTGGTCGGTGGTGCCGGGCTGGACCTGGTCACGGCGCCTGACCACCGGTCCGAGACGCTGCTCCTCCAGCTTCTTCGGCTCATCGGGTACACCCATGGTCCGCTCCTTTCACCGTTCTCTGATCTTCCCGGTCAGGGTAGGTCCACAGAGGTGAAGAAAAGCGAAATTACGGGAATCGCTCAGTGGAGATCCGTGAGCCACTCGCGCAGCCGCGCCTCGCAGTGGTGGATCCGGTCCACGTGCACGTGCTCGTCCCGCTTGTGCGCGAAGAACGGGTCGCCGGGGCCGTAGTTGACCGCCGGGACGCCGAGCGCGCTGAAGCGGGCGACGTCGGTCCAGCCGAACTTGGGGTGCGCGGCGCCGCCGACCGCCTTCATGAAGGCCGCGGCCGCGGGGTGGGACAGGCCGGGCAGGGCGCCGGGGCTCTCGTCGTCCACGATCATCTCGGCGACGCCGCAGTCGGCGAACACCTCCTGGACGTGGGCCAGGGCCTCGGCCGGGGAGAGGTCGGGGGCGTAGCGGTAGTTCACGGTGACGACGCACTCGTCGGGGATGACGTTGGTCGCGACGCCGCCCTCGATGGCGACCGCGTTGAGGCCCTCGTGGTACTCGAGGCCGTCGATGACCGGCTTGCGCGGCTCGTACGCGGCGAGGCGGTCGAGGATGGGGGCGGCGGCGTGGATGGCGTTGGAGCCCATCCAGGAGCGCGCGGAGTGGGCGCGCTCGCCGGCCGTGCGCAGCTTGACGCGGAGGGTGCCCTGGCAGCCGCCCTCGACCTGGCCGTCGGAGGGTTCGAGGAGGACGGCGAAGTCGCCCGCGAGCCACTCCGGGTGGGCGTCGGAGATCTTGCCGAGGCCGTTGAGGTGGGCGGCGACCTCCTCGTTGTCGTAGAAGACGAAGGTGAGGTCGCGGTTGGGCGCGGGCACGGTGGCGGCGATCCGCAGCTGCACGGCGACGCCCGACTTCATGTCGGTGGTGCCGCAGCCCCACAGGATGCCGTCCTCGTCGAGGCGCGAGGGCACGTTGTCGGCGATCGGCACGGTGTCGATGTGGCCGGCGAGGACGACCCGCTCCTCGCGGCCCAGGTTCGTGCGGGCGACGACGTTGTTGCCGTAGCGGTCGACGGTGAGGTGGGGCAGTTCGCGCAGCACCTGCTCGATCGCGTCGGCGAGCGGCTTCTCGGTTCCGCTCACGGACGGGAAGTCGACCAGTGCCGCGGTGAGCGCGGCGCCGTCCAGCGCGAGGTCCAGCGGACGGCCTTCGGGGGTCTGGTGAGAAGCGGTGTCAGCCATGTGCCGACCCTAACCCGGCCTCCAGTACGGTGGGGCGCGTGTCCGAGCCCCGCCGTGTCCCCGCTCCCGCCCGCCGCGGCCGCGCCGCCCGGTTCGTGGCGGCGTTCTCCGTGCTCCTCGGCCTGGTCGCCTACGTGACAGTGCACTACGTCACGGGCAGCAAGGGCGCGCCACGCTGCCGGGTGGGAACCGGGGCGAACCAGTACGAGTTCACCCCGGAGCAGGCGTCCAACGCGGCGACGATCGCCGCCGTCGGCACGAGCCGCGGCCTGCCGGAGCGCGCGGTGACGATCGCGCTCGCGACCGCGATCCAGGAGTCGGGGCTGCGCAACATCCAGCACGGCGACCGCGACTCCCTCGGGCTGTTCCAGCAGCGTCCCTCGCAGGGCTGGGGCGATCCGGAGCAGATCCTCGACCCGGTGTACTCGTCCACGAGGTTCTACGAGGGCCTGGAGAAGGTCCCGGGCTACTCGCGGCTGCCCCTGACGGTGGCGGCGCAGAAGGTGCAGCGCAGCGGCTACCCGCAGGCGTACGCGAAGCACGAGCCGGACGCCACGCTCCTCTCCGCCGCCCTGACCGGGCACGCGCCCGCCTCGCTCAGCTGCACGGCCGACACCAGGAAGGGCCGGCCGGGCGATCCCGTACGGGTCCGGGACGAGGTCGTCAGGGCCTTCGGCAAGGAGACCGCCCCCAGGCCCGCTCCGGCGGCCGGCGGCGCGGCCGGAGCGAACGCGGCGGCGCCGGCCGCCGAGCTCGCGCTGCCGGTGCGGGAGTCCCGCGACCCGCGCGAGCAGCGCGGCTGGGAGCTGGCGCAGTGGGCGGTGGCCCGGGCCGGCGAGCTGCGCATAGCCGAGGTGTCGTACGGGGACCGGGTGTGGGTCGCGGACGACTCGTCGGGCGAGTGGGAGCCGGCGGACGGGGGCGGCGGCCAGGGGACGGACGGCTCGTCGGTGCGGCTGCGGCTGGCGGCGGGCTAGCGGTTCGGGCGCCGTACGGCCGGAGACGGCACCGGGCAGCCGTACGACCTGTCCCTCGAAGGTGTCATGCGTCGTCGGCGGCGAGGAGCCGGCCGAGCAGCCTTCCGGCCTGCAGTCATGTCACCGCAACGCCCTTGTCGCGCAAGGGGAGTGACGGTTCGGCACTCGCGGGGCGACTGAACCGTTCGTCCGGTTTCCTCCCCGCCCGACAATACGACGCATTACCCAGTCTTTGCCTTCGGCGTCCGCAACCTCCCCCGCCCCGGGGCCGGTTGTCACCGCGTACACGTCCTCTCCGTCGAAGGAGCACCATGTCCCTCCCCCTGACCCGTCGGATCGCCCAGGCCGCCCTGCTCGTCGCGGCCGGAGCAGCCCCCGTGGTCGCGGCGGCCGGCTCCGCGTGCGCCGCGGACCAGTCGCTCGCGCCGACCGGCGCCCTGACGGGTCTGACCTCCCTGGACAAGGCCGGTGCCGAGGGTGCCCTCGGTACCGCGACCGGTGTCGCGAACAAGGTCCCGGCCGCACAGAAGCTCACCGCCGGCAACACCGCCGACGAGGCGACGAACACCGTCGGCCAGACCACGGGCACCGTCACCGAGCAGGCCGAGGCCCCCACGGGCGGCGCGCTCGGCAAGCTGCCGACCGGCCAGCTGATGGGCGGCCTGCCGCTCGGCGGCTGACCTGCCGGTCGCAGGGCAGAAGGCCGCAGGGCAGAAACGGGAGGGCCCGGGGAGCACACGCTCCCCGGGCCCTCCCGTACGTGTGAGGCCTAGCCCAGGCGCTTGACGGCGGCCTCGACCCGCTCGTCGGTCGCCGTGAACGCCACCCGCACGAAGCGCTCGCCCGCCTCGCCGTAGAAGTCGCCGGGCGCGACCAGGATGCCCTTCTCGGCCAGGTACGCCACGGTGTCCCAGCAGGGCTCGTCGCGGGTCGCCCACAGGTAGAGGCTGGCCTCGCTGTGCTCGATCCGGAAGCCGTGGGCCTCCAGGGCCGTGCGCAGGGCGGATCGCCGGGCCGCGTACCGCTCGCGCTGCTCGGCCACGTGCGCGTCGTCGCCGAGCGCGGCGACGGTGGCGGCCTGGACGGGCGCGGCGGTCATCATGCCGCCGTGCTTGCGGATCTGGAGCAGCTCGCCGAGGACGGCGGCGTCGCCCGCGACGAAGGCGGCGCGGTACCCGGCCAGGTTGGAGCGCTTGGAGAGCGAGTGGACGGCGACGATCCCCTCGTACGAGCCGCCGCAGACGTCCGGGTGCAGGACGGAGACCGGGTCGGCCTCCCAGCCCAGTTCCAGGTAGCACTCGTCGGAGAAGACGAGCACGCCGTGCTCGCGCGCCCAGGCGACGATCCGGGTCAGCTCGTCCTTGCCGAGGACCTTGCCGGTCGGGTTGGACGGAGAGTTGAGCCACAGCAGCTTCAGGCCGGCCGGGTCGAGCTCGGTAGGGTCGTCGTAGACGACGGGCTCGGCGCCGCAGAGGCGGGCGCCGACCTCGTACGTCGGGTAGGCCAGCCGCGGGTAGGCGACCCGGTCCCCCGCGCCGAGGCCGAGCTGGGTCGGCAGCCAGGCCACCAGCTCCTTGGAGCCGACGACCGGCAGCACGTTCTCGTGGGCGAAGCCGACGGCGCCGAGGCGCCGCTCGCACCAGCCGGTGAGCGCGTCCCGCAGCTCCTTGGTGCCCCACACCGTGGGATAGCCCGGCGAGTCCGCCGCCGCGACCAGGGCCTCCTGGATCAGCGCGGGGACCGGGTCGACCGGCGTTCCCACGGACAGGTCCACGATGCCGTCCGGGTGGGCGGTCGCGGTCGCCTTGTAGGGCTCCAGCTTGTCCCAGGGGAAGACGGGCAGACGTGAAGAGACGGGGGCGCTCACGGTGGGGGCTCACTTCCTCGTACGTACGGAGAACACGGAGAACACAACGGTCCCGTACAGCGGCGGCGTCGCCGTACGGGACCGAGGGTGGATGATCGTCCGATCAGCCGTTCTGCGGCGGCAGGGCGGCGATGAAGGGGTGGTCGCGCTCGATCAGACCGAGCTTGGAGGCACCACCGGGCGAACCGAGCTCGTCGAAGAACTCGACGTTCGCCTTGTAGTAGTCCTTCCACTCCTCCGGGGTGTCGTCCTCGTAGAAGATCGCCTCGACCGGACAGACCGGCTCACAGGCCCCGCAGTCGACGCACTCGTCCGGGTGGATGTACAAGGACCGCTGGCCCTCGTAGATGCAGTCGACGGGGCACTCCTCGATGCACGCCTTGTCCTTGACGTCGACACAAGGCTGCGCGATGACGTAGGTCACGCTGTCGTTCCTCCTCGATAGGGCTGGTCTGCGCGGGAGCGCGGTGTCGTCGATGCCCGCCCCTAGTATCTCCGTTCTTGGGGACGATCCGAACAGGAGGGGCTGAGAAGCTGTGGAATTCACCGATGGCGGACGCCTCGAAGTGCGAATTACCGCCGCTGACGTGGGAAAACGTGTCTCAGTTCGGTACGTGACGGAGTCGTCCACGCCGGGGGAGCGATTCACCGACGCGGTCGGTGTTCTCACATCATGGGACGAGGGTGTGCTGCTGATCACACGCCGGACCGGCCAGACCGTCCGGATCGCGGAATCCGCCCTCGCCGCCGGCAAGGTCGTCCCCGCCGCCCCGGCCCGCCGCCGCGGCCCCGCCGCCGGCTTCCCCGAGCTCGCCCGGGCCGCCGCGCGCGCCTGGCAGCCCGTGGAGAGCGAGCCGCTCGGCGAGTGGACGCTGCGCGCGGCCGGAGGATTCACCCGGCGGGCCAACTCGGTGCTGCCGCTCGGCGACCCCGGGATGCCGCTGGACGCCGCGCTGACCCGGGTACGGGAGTGGTACGCGGCCCGGGACCTGCCCCCGTACGTCCAGACCGCGACGGGCGCGGAGGGCACCCAGGAGGTGCTCGGCGCCGAGCTGGAGCGGCGCGGCTGGGTCCGCGAGGTCTCGGCGGAGCTGCGGACCGCGGCGCTCGCGCCGATCGGCGACCTCGACGCGGACGTGTCCGCCGTGGCGGGGGTCCGGCTGTCCCGCTCGGTCGACGAGCAGTGGCTGCGGCGCTACCAGCGCTTCGGCGAGCCCGGACCGCACGTCCTGAAGGTGCTCGGCAGCGGGCCGAGCGTGTGGTTCGCGTCCGTGCCGGGCACGGGAGACATACCGGCCGCGATCGGGCGCTGCGTCGTGGACGGACGCTGGGCCGGTTTCATGGCGGTCGAGGTCGACCCGGAACAGCGGCGGCGCGGGCTGGCGACGGCCGTCATGACCGTGCTGGCCCGCCGGGCCCTGGACGAGGGCGCCTCGGCGGCCTGGCTCCAGGTGGAGTCGGACAACGACGGCGCGCGGGCGCTGTACGACGGGATGGGCTTCACCGTGCACCACCACTACCACCACTACCGCGGGACCGGGACCGAGGCGTGACCGACGCGGGCGCCGGGGGCGAGGGCGAGGGCGGATTCGACGGGACCGGCGGGGAGGCCGGGCCCGACTGGCGGCGCGAGTTCGCGGAGGAGGCCAGGTCCGAGCGGCCCGACCTCACCCGCCTCTGCCTGCTCGTCGGCGCGGTCGCCGACCCCGCGGTGACCCAGGCCGACCTGGACCTGGCCGAGATCGAGCTCGACCGGCTCGCCGGGCTCGTGCCGTACGGGACCCGGGGCGCCGACGCGTGGATCGCGGCCCTCGGCGAGCTGCTCGGCCGGCGCGCGGGCTTCCAGGGCGTGACCGCCGACTACCAGCGCCTGGAGTCCTCGCTCCTGCACGAGGTGCTGAGGCGGCGGCGCGGCCTGCCGATCCTGCTCTCCGTGGTGTGGCTGGAGGTGGCCCGGCGGGCCGGGGCGCCGGTGTACGGGCTCGGGCTGCCCGGCCACTTCGTCGTCGGCTTCGGCGACCCGGCCGAGCTCCACCTCGCCGACCCGTTCGCGGGCGGCCGTCCCATGACCGCCACCGACGCCGAGCTCCTGGTCGCGGGCGCCACCGGCGAGGCCCTCGACCCGACGATGCTGCGGCCCGCGACGGCCCCCGCGATCGTGCTCCGCATCCTCAACAACATCCGCGCCTGGGCCGCCGCCCGCCCCGAGCGCTCCGACGTCGCCCTGTGGGCCGTCGAGCTCTCCCTCCTCCTCCCCTCCCACCCCGCCCGCCTCCGCTACGAACGTGCCGAACTCCTCGTCCAGCGCGGGGACTTCCTGACGGGCGCGGCGGAGATGGAGGCGTACGCGACGGTGATGGACGCGGTCGAACCGAGCGCGGCGGCGACGATCAGGCAGCGGGCGAAGGCGGCACGGGCGCGGCTGAACTGAGCCGCGCCCGGGCTACGCCGGAGGCTTGGCCGGCGCGGCGATCCGGTAGAAGACGCAGCGGCGGAGCGGGCCCTCGAGGACGCTCGGGTCGTCGAAGTCGTCGGCGGGGTCGTGGGTCATGCCGAGGCGGCGCATCACGGCCTGCGAGCGCACGTTGCGGACGGTGGTCATCGCGATCACCTCCGGCAGTCCGAGGGTCTCGAAGGCGAACGTCAGGCAGGCGCGGGCGGCCTCCGTGGCGTAACCGTGGCCCCAGGCCGCCCGCTTGAGCCGCCAGCCGACGTCGACCGCCGTGAACGGCATGGACGCGCCCACCTGGTCCAGGCCGGCCCGGCCCAGGAACTCGCCGGTCTCGCGGAGTTCCACCGCCCACCAGCCGAAGCCGCGCTCGTCGAACTGGGCGCGCATGAGGTCGACCGTGGCGTCGCTCTGCTCACGGGTGAGCAACTCGCCCAGGTGCTCACGGACTTCGGGGTCGGCCATCATCGCCGCCCACGGTTCGAGGTCGGAGTCCCGCCAGCGGCGGAGCAGGAGACGATCGGTTCGCAGCTCTGGCGGTTCTGGCGGTTCTGGCAGTCCTGGCATGGCACGCAGCCAACCGGATCGCGGGCGGGCTTGTCGACCGTAATTCGTTTGACCGGCCGACTGGTCGGGGCTGCACTGTGACGGGGGACCACGAGCCGGGGAGGCAGCGCCAGCAATGCGGATCCGTTCCACGACCGACCAGGACTTCGACGTCTTCGTCGACACGCTGCACGCCGCGTTCGGGCGCTTCCCGGAGACCCCGGACGAGGACGGCGGCGGGGTCTGGTGGGCGGCGCTCGAACCGGACCGCTGCGTGCTCGCCGCCACGGAGGACGGCCGGCCCGTCGGGACCGCCGGCACGTACCCGTTCGAGCTCACCCTGCCCGGTGGGCACCTCGCCCCGGCCGCCGGGGTGACCGCCGTCGGCGTCGTGCCCACGCACCGGCGCCGGGGCGTGCTCACGGCGGTGATGCGGCACCAGCTCGTGGAGCTGCGGGAGCGGGGCGAGTTCCTCGCCGTGCTGCTGGCCTCCGAGGCGCCGATCTACGGCAGGTACGGCTACGGGCCGGCGACGTACACGGGGCGGCTGACGGTGCCGCGCCACCAGGCGGCCTTCGCCGCGCCCCGGGCCGCGGCGGCGCCCGCGACGGGCTCGGTCGAGGTGCTGCGCCGCGCCGAGTGCGGCGGCGTCCTCGAAGAGGTCTACGACCGCTACCGCCGCGCCCAGCCCGGCGCGCTGTCCCGGCCGCACCGCTGGTGGAGCCGGGGCGCGGGCCGGCCCCCGATCGCTCCGGCCCCGCGCTACGTCGCCGTCCACCGCGACGCCGACGGCGTCCCGGACGGCTACGCCAGCTACTCGCTCGACGGCGACACCCTGACCGTCGACGAGACCGTCGCCACGCACGACGCCGCCTTCACGGCCCTGGCCCGGTTCGCGCTCGGCCACGACCTGGTCGACCGGGTCGTGTTCAAGCACGTCCCGTCCGACCACCCGCTGCGCTGGCAGCTCGCGGACTTCCGCGCCGGTCAACCGAGCGGCGACACCGACTGGCTCTGGGTACGGCTCCTCGACGTCCCGCGCGCCCTGACCGCCCGCGGCTGGTCCACCGACGGCGAGCTCGTCCTCGACGTCGACGACCCGTTCCTCGGCGAGCGCGACCGCTACCTGCTCACGGTCCGCGACGGCAAGGCCGACTGCACCCCGACGGACCGCGACCCCGACCTGTCCCTGGACGTGAGCGACCTGGCCTCGATCTACCTCGGCGGCACGACTCCGAGCACCCTCGCCCGCGCCGGCCACCTCCACGCCCACCACCCGGCCGCGATCCCCCTGGCCGACACCCTCTTCCGCACGGACCACCGACCGCACTGCCTGCACTGGTTCTGACGGCGGGGGCGGGGCGGAGGGCAGGGGCGGTCGGGGTGGGCCGCGCCGCACCGACACGCCCTTGCGTCCCTTCGCGTGCCGTTCGGCGGCTCGGGCGCGTCCGCCTCGTGGGGGCGGCCTCGGGCGCGCCACTGTGTGGGCAGCACACGTACGGCACACACAGCGAAAGGGCCCCCATGGCAACCCCACACGCCCCCGGCAGCTTCGTCGCCCACACCGGGACCGACGTCTACGGTCCCGGCAAGGTCATCGGCGTGGACGGACAGCACCGGCGGGTGCGGTTCGTGCGCTTCGTCGCGACGGTGCGGGCGGGGGATCTGCGCGCCGCGACCGTGAGCGAGACGCGGGAGGTCGAGGAGTGGCTGCGGGCGAGGAAGCGGCGGTACGGCGGCGAGTGGTGACGGCGGGCCGGCCGGGAGACGCGGGGGGGCCCCCCCCCGGGGGGGGGGGGGGGCACGCGGGGGGGGGGGGGGGGGGGCGCCGGGGGCGGGGGGGGGGGT
>NZ_JBSGBF010000011.1:0-109966 GCF_053601115.1 Streptomyces sp. NPDC004788 | reverse complement strand
GAACGGCGCCGCAGCCGCACGCTGAGGGGAGCGGGGGCCGTGCAGGGGGCCGCGTTCGGGACGGCCCCCGCGCGTCGGCGACGCGGTCGTGACGCGCGCGGGCCCAAGGGGCGGAGGCGCCCGCGTGGGCGCCGTCCCGTGGGCCCACCCGTCCCTGGCCCCAGGGCCCCGGCGGGACGATCGCCCACACGGGAGGCGGAGGCGCGAGCGGACCGGCAGGGCGATCGGCCGGACCCGCGGGCGTAGACTCCGAAGGGGTACGAGCGCCCGTTCCGGAGGTCAATGTGACCGGTCCCGTCGGCGTCTTCGCCGGGCTGGCCGCCGAGAACCGGCGGTTGCGGGCCGAGGCCGCCCGGCGGCATCTGATCGATCTTGCGACCGGGGTGCTCGCCGCCCAGCTGGGCCTCTCCACCGTCGACGCGAGCGAGCACCTGACCGCCCTCGCCGGTGCGACCGGGCTCTCGGTCGGCGATCTCGCCGCGGACGTCGTGAACAGTGTCGCGGGGCCCGGCGATCCCCGGGTCACCCCGGTCGAGGAACCGCCCGCCCTCGCCCGCCGGCTGCGCCGTACCGCCGCGGCGGCCGAGGTCGCGGACGACGCGCGGGACGCGGCGCGCACGCTTCTGGAGACCGGGCTCGCGCCGCTCGGCGCCGAGAGTCTGTGGCTGTGGCGCTGCTCCGAGGCCGGGGGCCTGCGGCTCGTCGGGCATGCCGGGGTCGGCGCGACGGAGGCCACGGCCTGGCAGTGGATCCCGCCGGCCGTCCCGGAGCCCTTCCGCGAGGCCCTTGCCGACGGCGCCCCGGCCTGGCTGGAGGCCGGCCCCGAGGGCGGCCTCGACCACGCCCCGCTGCCGGGCACCGCCCGGGCCGTGCTGCCGCTGCGCCGGCGCGGGGCGGCCGTCGGAGTGGCGCTGATCGGCTGGCCCGACTCGGTGCGGTTCGACGCCGGGCTGCGGCGCGCGGTCGGCGGCCTCATGGAGGTGGCGGTGGCGGTGCTCGACCGGCCGGAGCGGGCGGGGGCGGACGTGCCGGTGCTGATGGACGTCCTCGACGCGCTCGCCCACCCGGGCGTGCTCGTGCGGGCCGATCCGATGACCGGGGTGCTGCTCGCGGAGCACGCCAACGAGGCCGCGGCGGCGGCGGTCGGCGGGGCGGTGCCGGCGGACGACCGCTCGCTGGCGCGGCTGTTCCCGCACGCCCACGGCGAGCTGGCCCGGCTGGTGCAGCGGGCCCGCCGCACCCGGCACCCGCAGCACGCCGCCCACCTGCCGCCGGGGCGCGCGCCCGGCCCGCCCGGCCCGCTCCTCGACGTGCGGGTGGTGCCGGCCGGACCCGAACGGGCCGTCGTGGTGTGGCACACCTTGGGCGATCCGGGGATCGCGACCGGCCGGGCCGTGTCCCGGCTGCAGAGCGTCGCGACCTTCCAGGACAGCCTGACCGGCGGCGAGACGGTCTGGTCGGAACAGGCGTACGGCATCTTCGGCATGGCGCGCGACGAGGCGCCGCTGCCGCTGCTCGCGCTGCGCAGCCGGCTCCACCGCGAGGACGGCGACGCGCTCACCGCGCTCCTGCACACGCTCACGGCCCGCCGCTCCGGCGCCCAGACCGTGCTGCGCATCGTGCTGCCCGACGGTTCGGTGCGCCATGTGCGGGTGGCGGCGGAGCCGCTGCTCAAGGGCGACACGGTCACCGGTTTCGTCGGCGTCTACCAGGACGTCTCGGCGACCCGCCGCACCGAGCTCGCCCTCACCGCCACCTTCGACCACCTCACCGCCGTCCGTGACCAGGCCGAGCTCCGGCACCAGCTCGCCCTCCAGCTCCAGCAGGCCATCGTCCCCGAGGCCACCGCCCTGCGCGAGCTGCCCGGCGGTCTCACCGTCGCCGCCCGCTACCGGCCGGCCGCCGAGGAGTACCAGGTCGGCGGCGACTGGTACGACGTGCTGCCGCTGCCCACCGGCAGGGTGCTCGTCGCGGTCGGCGACATCGCCGGGCACGGCATCGACTCCGTCACCGGCATGGTCGCCCTGCGCAACGCCCAGCGCGCCCTCGCCTTCACCGGCCGCCCGCCCGGACAGCTGATGGGCTGGCTCAACGAGGTCACCCTGCGCACCGGCGGCGGTTCCACCGCGACGGCCGTGTGCGGGCTGTACGACCCCGAGGACGGCGAACTCGTCTGGTCCAGCGCCGGCCACCTGCCGCCGCTCCTCGTCCGCGACGGCCGGCCGCGGCTGCTCGAACCGCCGCAGGACATCCTGCTCGGCGCGGTGCCCTCGTACGCGTACGAGGAACAGCACACCGCCCTGCGCCCCGGCGACACCCTGCTGCTCTACACCGACGGCCTGATCGAGCGCCGCCACGACGGTCTCGGGGCCGGGCTCGGGCGGCTCGTCACCGCCGCCGGGCGGCTGGCGGCCGACGGTGGAAGCCTGGACCTGCTCGTGGACGGGCTGCTCGGCACCGCGCTGGGGGACACCGACGACGACACCAGCATCGTCGCGATCCAGGTGCGCGGCCCCGACGAGCGGCCGCCGGGCGGGGAGGACGAGCGGCAGCCGCCCGAGGACCTCGTCAACTCCCCAGGCAGTGACGGACCTTGACCATCAGCTCCGCCTCGTCCACCGGCTTCGCGAGATAGTCGTCCGCGCCCGCCTCCAGGGCCCGCGCCCGGTCGCCCGGCATCGCCTTCGCCGTCACCACGATGACCGGCAGCCCGGTGCGGCCGGGCAGCCGTCGGATCTCCTCGATGGTCTGGTAGCCGTCCATGCCGGCCATCATCACGTCCATCAGGACCAGCCGGACGTCCTCGTGTCCGGTGGTGAGCAGGTCGACGGCCCGCCGGCCGCCGTCGGCGGTGAGTACGCGCAGGCCGTGCGCCTCCAGGACCTGGGTGAGCGCGAAGACGTTGCGTCTGTCGTCGTCGACGACGAGGACGGTGGCGCCGCCGGACCGGTCGAGGACGGGGGCGGGTATCGCGTCGGTGGTCTGCGCCTCCGCCGTGGTCTGCGGCTCCGCCGGTGCCCGCGGCGCCGCCGGCTCCGGCAGGTGGAAGGTGAAGCTGCTGCCCTCGCCCTGCGTGCTCTCCACCTCGATCGTGCCGCCGAGCAGCGTCGCCACCTCCCGGCTGATCGACAGGCCGAGCCCGGTCCCGCCGTACTCGCGGGCGGTCGTCCCGTCGCCCTGCTGGAACGCGTCGAAGATGTGCCGCAGCCGGTCCGGCGCGATGCCGACCCCGGTGTCCGTGACCCGGAACGCGAGCACCGGCCGCCCCTCGCGCAGCGCCGCGTCCCGCAGCGCCGCCGGGATCTCGTCGGGCGGTGTGTGCCCGACGGTCAGGGCGACCCGCCCCCGCTCGGTGAACTTCAGCGCGTTGGAGAGCAGGTTGCGCAGCACCTGTCGCAGCCGCGCCTCGTCGCTGGTCAGGTACGCGGGTACGTCGGGTGCGACGGTCACGGTGAAGTCGAGGCCCCGCTCGTCGGCGACCGGTCCGAAGGTCGTCTCCAGGTACTCCAGGAGCTGCGACAGCGCGAACGGTTCGCGCCGCACCTCCATCTTGCCCGCCTCCACCTTGGACAGGTCCAGGATGTCGTTGATGAGCTGGAGCAGGTCGGAGCCGGCCGAGTGGATGACCTCCGCGTAGTCGATCTGCTTCTCCGTCAGGTTGCCCTCCGCGTTCTGGGAGAGCAGCCGGGCCAGGATCAGCAGGCTGTTGAGCGGGGTGCGCAGCTCGTGGCTCATGTTGGCGAGGAACTCGGACTTGTACATCGAGGCGCGCGACAACTGCTGTGCGCGGGCCTCCAGTTCCTGCCGGGCCTGCTCGATGACCCGGTTCTTCGACTCGATGTCCTTGTTCCGCTCGGCGAGCAGCGCCGCCTTCTCCTGCAACTCGGCGTTGGACCGCTGGAGTTCCTGCTGTCTCGCCTGCAACTCCTGGGTGCGGGAGCGTAGTTCGTCGGCGAGGCTGCGGGACTGGGCGAGCAGTTCGTCGGTGCGCAGATTGGCCACCAGGGAGCTGAGCGCGGCCCCGGCGCTCGCCACGAAGCGGTCGAGGAAGTCGCGCTGGAGCGCGCCGAAGGGGCGCAGGGAGGCGAGTTCGACGGCGCCGAGCAGCTGGTCCTCGACCACGATCGGCAGCACGACGAGCGCGGCGGGCTCGGCGGCTCCGATGGCCGAGGACACCGTGGCGTACCCCTCGGGCACCGGGTCGACGAGCAGAGTGCGGCGGTCCCGGGCGGCCTGCCCGACCAGGCCCTCGCCGAGCCGGTAGCGGCGCCTGCGGCCGGACCGGGCGGTGTCCGCGTCGACGACCGGCAGCCCGTACGCGGCGGCCATGGCGAGCACCGGGCCCGACGCCTCGGCATCCTCCCGCTCGCCACCGGCCTCGTGCTCCTCGACGACGAAGAAGGCGCCGTACTGCGCCGAGACCAGCGGCGGCACCTCCGCCATGATCAGCTCGGCGATCTCGTCGAGCCCGCGGGTGCCCTGCAGCAGCGCCGTGATCCGGGCGACATTGGTCTTCAGCCAGTCCTGCTCCTCGTTGGCCCGGGTCGTCTCCCGGAGCGACTCGACCATGGCGTTGATGTTGTCGCGCAGCTCGCCAACCTCGCCGGGCGCCTCCACGGTGATCGAGCGGGTCAGATCGCCCTCGGCGACCGCGCTGGTCACCTCGGCGATGGCCCGCACCTGCCGGGTCAGGTTCCCGGCGAGCCCGTTGACGTTCTCGGTGAGCCGCATCCAGGTGCCGGAGACGCCCTCCACCTCGGCCTGACCGCCCAGCTTGCCCTCCGTGCCCACCTCGCGGGCCACCCGGGTCACCTCGGCGGCGAACGACGACAGCTGGTCGACCATCGTGTTGATGGTGGTCTTGAGCTCCAGGATCTCGCCGCGCGCCGACACGTCGATCCGGCTGGTCAGATCGCCCTGCGCCACCGCCGTGGTGACCTGGGCGATGTTGCGGACCTGGTTGGTCAGGTTGTCCGCCATCGAGTTCACGTTGTCGGTGAGGTCCTTCCAGGTGCCCGACACCCCGCGCACCCGGGCCTGGCCGCCCAGCTTGCCCTCGGTGCCGACCTCGCGGGCCACCCGGGTGACCTCCTCGGCGAAGGAGGACAGCCGGTCGACCATCGTGTTGATGGTCTCCTTCAGCTCCAGGATCTCGCCGCGCGCGTCCACCCGGATCTTCTGCGTGAGGTCGCCGCGGGCGACCGCGGTGGCGACCTGCGCGATCGAGCGCACCTGCGAGGTCAGGTTGTCCGCCATCGTGTTCACGCCGGTGGTGAGCTCCTGCCACACCCCGCGCGCCCGTGGCTCGTGCACCCGCCCGCCCAGCAGACCCTGCCCGCCGACCTCGCCGGCCACCCGGGTGACCTCGGAGGTGAGCAGCGTGAGCCGGTCGACCATGTCGTTGTAGACGGTCGCGATCTCGGCCGGGAGTCCGTTCGCGCCCTCCGGCAGCCGGACCGACAGATCCCCGTCCCGTACGGCGGTGAGCCCCGCGAGCAGGCGCCGCAGCGCGTCCGGGCCGGGCGGCGGAGCCCCGGGGTCGGGGGGTGGCGTGCGTTCTGTCATGAAGGACCTCGTGGGCAGGACCTCGCAGGGGGTCTCCCTTCCCGTCCACTCTAGGACCGGCCCGTTCGGGCGGCCTGCGGGAGTATCTCCATCTCGAACCACACCGTCTTGCCCTCGCGGCCCCTGGGCACCGAGCCCCACTGGCCGGCGAGCCGCTCCAGGAGATAGAGCCCGTGCCCGGAGGGGCGGTCGGCCCGGTGCGGGCCCCGCGGCCGGGGCTGGCGCGGGCTGGTGTCGCTCACCTGCACCCACAGCGCCCGCGCGGAGCGGTCGAGCCGCAGCTCGTACGGGACGCCGCCGTGCCTGCGGGCGTTGGCGACCAGCTCGGACACGAGCAGCAGGGCGTCCGCCACGGGCTCCCGGTCCGGCGCGCCGGCGGCCCCGAACCAGGCGCGCAGGGCCCGTCGGGTGTGGGCGCGGCATTCCGCGACGACTCCGGGCCCGTCCGTCAGGTCGTAGCGCAGGGTCATAGGCGGCGGCTTTCCGCCTGCTGGTGGGGTAAACCGCATGATGTCCAGACAAATCGAACGAATCAGTGTCAAAGAGGGCGGGGCGGGAATGCTTCTACCAGGACGTTCCTCACGGGACGCTCGCACCGTCGAAGGAGCGATATGGCTACCGCGACGGTCGGCCAGGACGCGTCCACACGGCGCGCCGCGCTGGCCGGCCTCCCCGAGATCGACCGCCCGACCCGGGTGTCCACGGACGACGCGCAGACGCTGTCCGCCGCGCTCCTCACCAGGCTGCGGGAGCTGGAGCCGGGTACGCCCGAGCACGCGTACGTACGCAACACGCTCGTGGAGCTCAACCTCAGCCTCGTCCGCTTCGCCGCCCGGCGCTTCCGGCACCGGCCCGAGGACATCGAGGACATCGTCCAGGTCGGCACGATCGGCCTGATCAAGGCCATCGACCGGTTCGCGCCGGAGCGGGGCATCGAGTTCTCCGCGTTCGCGCTGCCGACGGTCGTCGGCGAGATGAAACGATTCTTCCGGGACACCAGCTGGGCCGTACGGGTGCCACGCCGGCTCCAGGAGCTCCGCATCGACCTCGCCAGGACAGCCGACGCCCTGGAACAGCGCCTCGGCCACCGTCCGACCCGCGCCGAACTCGCCGAGCACCTGCAGGTGAGCGAGGCCGAGGTCGCCGAGGGCGAACTCGCCGCCCGCGGCTACACCGCCCGCTCCCTGGAGGGCGCCCTCGACGAGGACAGCGAGACCCCGCGCACCTATCTGCGGCTGCTCGCCGCCCCGGACTCCTCGTACGAGCTGATAGAGAACCTCGCCTCGCTGCGGCCGCTCATCGCCCGGCTCGGCGAGCGCGACCGGCGCATCCTCTCGCTGCGCTTCGGCGAGGAGCTCACCCAGGCGGAGATCGGCGAACGCCTCGGCCTCTCCCAGATGCACATCTCCCGGCTGCTCGCCCGGATCCTGGACGAACTCAAGGCCGGACTCCTGGAGGACCGTGCGGCGGTACGCGCCACGGCGGCGGCGTCGGACGGCTGACCTCCAGCCACACCACCTTCCCCGGCGCGCCGTTCGCCTTGTCCACCCACCCCCAGGCCCCCGCCAGCCGGTCGAGCACCATCAGACCGTGACCGCCCGGGAGCCCGGGGGAGCGTGGTGCGTGCGCGTGCGGATGCTCCGGGCTGGGGTCGGACACCTCCACCCGCAGCCGCCCCTCGGCACCCGAATGGCGGAGCACCAGTTCCTCGGGCCCGCCCGCGTGCAGACACGCGTTCGTCACCACCTCCGACACGAGGAGGAGCACGTCCTCCGCCCGCTCCCACCCCTCCGGCGTCGCCGCGGGCAGCCAGCCCCACTCGGCGAGCGCCGCTGCCGTGAAGTCCCTGCACCGCGTCACCGCCCCGCCCGTGCCTTCCAGGACCAGCCGTCTGACCTGGTCCTCGGCGGGCCGGGGCGTCGTCATGACCCCTCCGCCGCGGACGCGTCGGCGAGCGCGGCGGCGGTGTTCTCGTACACCCGGAACACCGACCGCGCCCCCGTGATCTCGAACATCCGGTCCACCGGCGGCCCGAGCCCCGCCAGGTCGAGCCGCCCGCCCGCGTCCAGCAGCCGCAACCGGGCCCTGAGCAGCATGTTCAGGCCGGTCGAGTCGCAGAACCGCAGCTCCGCACAGTCGACCACGACCCTCCGCGTCCCGCTCTGCCCCGCCAGGGCCTCCTTCAGCGGCGCCGCCGTGTCGTGGTCCAGCTCCCCCGTCAGCGCGAGCACCACGGTCCGCCCGTCCGGCCCGCCCTCTTCCCGCGGCGGATCGAGCACCCGTACCGCCAGCCGCCCCGCGTAGCCGTCGTCGGCCATGGCTCCCATGGGCAGGGCCTCCCTTCGTCCCTCCGCGTCCCCTCTGCAGGTATCCCCATCGTCGGCCGAAGGCGGGGACGGCGCGATCCTGGAATGGTGCTGCCTTTCGGGCGGTTGCCCCGTACCGAGCCGCTTATGCGACGGACAGCCCCGTGAGGCACCCCTATTTCAGCGGGTCGCTGAGTTCGATAGCGCGCAGGGCCGCCGCGAGGGCCTGTTCGTCGCCGACGTCGAGGGCCGTGTCCGTGAGCTTGATGACGTGCTCGTCGCCGTGGGCGAGGGCGCGGGCGAAGACCTCTTCGGGGGTGAGGGAGCCAGGCGGGGTGGGGGTGACGGCGGTGGTGGGGGCGTACATGGCGGTGACGGCGGCCGAGGCGGTCCACGCGGCGGCGAGGCTCGGGGCCCAGAGGGCGCGGGGGAGGGCGGGGAGGGTGCGGAGGACCGCGTTGGGGGCCGTGGCGGCGTGGACCAGCATGGTCTCCTCGCCGTGGCCGTGGGTGGCGTAGCGGTGGGTCGCGGCCCGGACGAGTTCGGTGAGGTGCTCGTACGCCGCGTCCGGGCCGGTCACCGACGGCGCCCACACCGGGAGGCGGCGGACCCGGGCCAGCCGGTCGGGGAAGCCGCCGGTCTGCTCGGCGACGAGCGGCACCGCGTCGAGGGCGTCGGCCGCGCGGACGGCGCCGGGGAGCGGCGTGATGCCGGTGACGGGGCGGTGGCGGGCGGCCCAGTAGCCGAGACCGTGCGCGAGTTCGGCGAGGCGCGGCGCGGTGGGGTCGGCAGGCCCGGCGGCCAGCAGGGTGCGGACGGCGTGGCCGACGCGGATCACCGGGTGCGTCGAGCCGCCGTACATGCCGGGCAGCAGCCGCGGCCACCACTCGGCGAGCACGTCGCGCCAGGGCCGGTCGGCGAGTTCGCGCCCGAAGTGGGCGATCCAGTCGGCGGCACGGCGCGGATCGCCCAGCGCCGCCCGCCAGTTGGCGGCCGTGACCGGTTCGACGGCGGACGGGAAGTCCTCCAGGCGCGGCGCGTACAGGTCCAGCCAGCGGTGCACCGCCCGCGCCTGCCCGTGCGAGGCGAGCGCCTCGACGGCCATCGGGGCGTGGTTGGTGAGCCGGCCGAGCCGCTCGGGGCCGTGTGCGTGGAGTCGCTGGAGGGCTTCGTCGAGCGTTCCGGTGGTGTCCGATCCTGTCGTCGTCATGACCGCGACCGTACGAGAGGGCCCCGGGCGCGCGGAACGGGCGGAGGGCCTAGGTCCGGCGTCCGGGGCGCCCGGGGGCCGGCCTAGGTCCCCGGGCCGCTGAGAATCGAACCGCTCGTGTCGCTCGCACCGGTCAGCCGCGGTGGCCGTAGAACTCGACCTCGGCCACCGCCAGTCGGTGCCCGTGGCCCGTCCCGTACCAGCTCTCCGGGGTGATCCGGACCTTCGTGACCTTCGAGCCGCGCAGGTCGAAGGTCTGCTGGCCAGGCTCGTCGCCGAGGGTCACCTCGTGGGTCGACGTGTCGCCGTCCGCCGTGACCAGTTCCACGCGGAGACGGGCCGGGCGGGCCTGGGTCAGGAACTCGTCCTTCTTCGCCGACGCGCCCCCGAACACCAGGAGCTTGGTCATCTTGACGCCCGGCGCCCCGAACTCCGCCTCCAGGGTCGCACCGGGCCGCTCCGGGGCCCAGTAGCGGTTGTTGAAGCCGTCGAAGGCCGCGCTCGCGGGATGGTCCTTCAGCGCGCTGGACGCCCGGACGGTCGTGGGCACCAGCGACTCCGGCGTGCCCGTCTCGTCCCGGGCCAGGCCCAGCAGGCTCCGGACGTGCGGCAGGCCGAACCAGACGGCGCAGGCCAGGGCCAGCAGCGTCAGCGGCAGCGCGACCCGCGGCCGGCGCCAGGCCGGTCGCGGGCGGGTCCCCGCGACCGGCGCCTGCCGGGGCCTGCGGCGCAGCAGCCGGCGCCACCACGGCGGCCGGGGCGCGGGCGGCGGCCCAGGGTCGAGGAGCAGCGCACACCGCACGCAGAGCGTGCGGCCGGCCGCGTTCTCCGTGCCGCAGTTGGGGCACCGCACGGTCGCCGCCGGGGGCGGTACGGGATCGGGCCGGCGCTCCGGCTCCGGCGGCGGGCCCGGCACGTCGGGCCCGGTCTCCTCGCCGGGCCGCCGGAGCCCGGCCTCGGCCGCCGGAGGAGTGCCGGTCGCAGGGGGCCGGGTCGAACGGGGTTCGGCCGGACGGGCCTCCGCCCGTGGCGGTACGGCCGGCCGCGGGGGTACGGGCGGAGGCGGGGATACGGGAGGGGGCGCGGGCGTCCGGCGTACGGGCTCCGGCGGCGCGGCCTGCTCCTGGCGCCCCCCGGCCCCGGCCCCGCTGTCGTCCCCGTCCCCGTCCCAGTCCAGGAACGCGCCGCACGAGGCACAGAACGGCGTCCCCGCCGCGTTCCGCTGCCCGCACGTCGGGCACACCATCCCGCTCATCTCGCACCCCCGGCGGGCGGTTCGAGCAGCTCCAGCGTGAACCCGACGTGCGCCGGGATCTCCGCCCGGATCAGCTCCTCCAGGCGCGCCCGGCTCACCCGCCCCTGGTCCGGCACGGTCAGCCGGACCGTCACCCAGGGCCGCCGGGCCCCCGGCAGGGCGGTGCCCGGAGTGGTGGACCAGATCGTGCCGCCGCTCTCCGTGATCTCCGGCTCCGCACCGCCCGTCTGCACGCGCAGCGCCTCCGCGAGCCCGGGCAGCGTCCCGCGCGCCCGGTGCCGGGCCACCGCGCCGCGCACCGCGGCCCGCCGCCGCTCCACCGGAGCGGCGTGCGGGTCGGGTTCGACGGCGACCCAGGACGCCAGCCACTCCAGGAAGTCCTCCGGCGCGGTGCGCGGATCGAGGTGCGCCGGCAGGTTGTCGAGGCTGAGCAGCACCGGGGCGAGGACGTCGTCGAGCGCCGCCAGGAACCGGGCCAGGAAGTCGTGCTCCAGATAGACCGCGGGCAGCAGGTCCATCAGCGGGTGCGGGCTCGGGAGCCCGGGGACGGCAGTACGCACGGCGGTTCAGACCTCCCGGACTCTCAGCTGGTGCTCGTACGAGAAGACGAGGGCGTGCCGGTCGAGCGCGATCCGCCCGTCCGGCACCTCGGTGCGCTGCCCGGTCAGCGGGTCGGCGCGGTAGAGCCGCACGTCGTCGACCAGGTCGACGCCCGGGACCCGCTGGAGTACCGCGTGCGCCTCGCCCGTCTGCACCGGCCGCCCGAACGGCCATCCCTCGCCGGACGGCCCGCCGGTCAGCGGGTTGAAGTAGCCGTTGAGCGCGGTCAGGGCCGCCTCCCGGACCCGCTCGGGGGCGGCGCCGCGGCTCGCCTGCACGGTCGCGACGAAGGTCACGCCCTGGTAGTACGGCGGCTCGACGACCAGGCGCGCCCCGATCGGCCGGCGGGCGTCCAGGTGCTGCGCGATGCGTTCCAGGGTGCGCGGCGGCGGGATCAGCTCGTCGAACGCGATTCTCCCGTGCGCGTCGCCGCGTCCCGACGGCACGAGGAGCAGCCGCACCCCGGCCTCGCCGTCCTCGGGGACGCAGTGCACCCGGGCCGCGTCCGGCGCGACCTCGCGGGCGAGCAGTTCGTAATCCCTCGGTACGACGGCCCGTTGGAGCGTACGGAGGGTCAGCGGGCCTCTGATCCGGGCGCTCTCCACGCTCTCGCCGTCGACGCCGCCGACGGCCGGGCGCCGGTTCTCCACCCGCGCCACCAGCGGCACCGTGCCGCGCAGCACGCGCAGCGTGGAGCGGGCCACGTTGCCGCGCACACCGCCGCCCGTACGGTACGAACGGACCTGCACCAAAGAGCCCTTGGCCGGCACGGCACCGAAGTGCCGTACGGAGCCGTCGCGTTCGCGGACGGCCGGGCCGAACTCGACGCGCCCCGTGCCCTCGTCGAGCGTGAAGTGGCGGTCCTCCGGACCGGAATGGGCGAAGTCGTCGACGCGGGTCCACGGCGCGGCGGGCGCGGCGCCCGCGTCGAGGGCTTCGGGCTCGGTGACCTCCAGGGCGAACTCGCCCGGCACGACGGGCGGCCGGGCGACCGTGAACGCCTGCCCCGCCACGCCCTCCGCCGTGCCCAGGATCTCGTCGGTGATCCGCTCGGCGTGCTCGGCGCCGACGGTCGCCCCGATGGTGAAGGCCGTGATGCCCCGGACCACCGGCGGCGCCACGTACGTCGGCTGGTCCGGAGCCGCCTCGACGAGCCGGCAGCGCAGCCAGCCGCCGGTGCGCCGGACGACGCTCGCCGGGGTGTGCGTCGCGGGCAGGTGCAGGATCAGCTCGCCGGCCCGGTTGAAGCCGCCCGTGTCGTCCTTCTCCACCTCGCAGGCCGCCCAGCGCCGCCCGTCCCACGCCTCCCACACCAGCGGCGGGCGCAGCGGGTCGACGCCCACGCCGTGCACGGAGCAGTCCAGCCGAAGGACCACGACGCCGGCCGGGACGGCCGCCGACAGGCCGAGGTACAGCGCGTCGCCGGGAACGGGGGAGGGCGAGAAGCAGGGCACCTCGCGGCCGAGCGCCAGCTCCTCGGTGCGGTCCACGGCCGTGCGGTCGGCGGCGTCGCCCGCACGGGGATCGGGGCGGGCCGCCCCGGATCCGGTCGCGGCAGCAGGCCAGGTCGCGAGCGCCGCGTACCCGCACGGCACGATCGTGAGGTCCCGGGTGGTGGTGAAGACGACCGCCGGCTCGGTCTCGGTGCGGACCGTCGCCACCTCCGTACCGGCCCGGACGACCACCGGCTCGGGCTGCGGCGCCGAGAGCCGGAACGTCACGTCCGTGCCGGCGGCCGTCGGCGGGTGCAGCCGCACGCCGATGAGGTCGAGAAAGGTCAGATAGCTCTTCTCCGGCACCCGGTTCACCCGGTAGACGAGCTGGTCGACCATGGTCGCGAACGCCTCGATCAGCGTGACCCCGGGATCCGACACGTTGTGGTCGGTCCACTCCGGGCAGCGCCGCTGGACGTGCCGCTTGGCCTCGTCCACCAGGCCCTGGAAGCGCCGGTCGTCCAGGTTCGGGCTCGGCAGCGTCATCCGCGGTCCTCCTCCGGGATCACATAGAACGGGAAGACGAGGTTCCGGGGGTCGTTGGCGCCGCGCACCGTGTAGCCGATGTCGATGTAGAGCACCCCGTTGTCGGCCTCGTCGAAGCGGACCGCGACCTCGGTCACCTCGATCCGCGGCTCCCACCGCTCCAGGGCGAGCCGCACCTCGTAGGCGAGCTGCCCGGCCGTACCGGCGTCGGCCGGCGCGAACACGTAGTCGTTGACGGCGCAGCCGAACTCGGGCCGCATCGGGCGCTCCCCGGGCGAGGTCGCCAGGATCAGCCGGATCGACTCCTCCAGCTCGCGCTCACCCCGTACGAGGGCGATCGAACCGGTCGCGTCGGTGCGCGGCGGGAACGCCCAGCCCGCGCCGATGAACTCCTGTCCCATCCCGGAACCCCCAGCCTTCCTCAGCCGCCGATCAGGACCGTCGGGCACCCGCTCACCACGGGCGCGCCGCAGCCCGCCAGGTCGCCGACCCGGGCCGCCGGCGCGCCGCCGATCAGCACGCTGGTGCTGCCGGGACCGGCGACGGCGGACGGCGGGTGCGGGGGCGGGCCGGGGAAGGAGCAGACGTGCGGGGTGCCGACCGTGGCGGCGGGCGCGCCGCCGATGAGCACGGTCGGCACTCCCGGCGGGCCGATCACCCCGGGATGACCGGTGGGGTCGCCGACCCGTGCGGCGGGTCCTGGTGCCATGACCGTTCTCGCTTCCTGTCCTCGATTGATGGAGCGTCAATTGATCTTCACGAGAGCAGCGTTGAGGGAGAGCGACATCCCGCCCTTCACCTCCGTGCGCTGCGTGCCGTCGACCGAGACCGACATCCCGTGCACGTCCACCGCGCCGGCCGACGACACCTCGACCTTGCCCGTCCCGCCGTCGACCTTCACGCCACCCGAACGGGCCGTCAGGGACACGCTCTCGCCCTTGAGTTCGACCGCGCCGCTCTCCGCGTCGAGGGTCACGCCGCCCTTCGCCGTCACCTGCACCTTGTCCTTCGCGGTGATCTTCACGCTGCCGTCGCTGCTGACGGCGATCGTCGTGCCCGTGCGGTCCAGGTCGATGGTGAGCTTGCCGTCGCCGGTCGTCAGGCGCACGCCCTTCGGGCCGTTCGCGGTGTCGAGCAGTTCGAGCCGGTTGCCCTCGCGCGAGGTCAGCGCCTTGCGCTCGACCGCCCCCGAGGTCTTGTCCACCGGGCTGCTCCGCTGCGGCCGGTCCTTCCCGTTGTAGAGCCCGGCCAGGACGTACGGACGGTCGAGCCGCCCGTGCTCGAAGCCGACCACCACCTCGTCGCCGACCTCCGGGATCAGCGGCTCGCCGCCGCTGGTGCCCGCGGCCTGCGCCGTGCGCGCCCAGTCGCTCGCGTACTCGTCCGACAGCCACGGGAAGCGCACCTTCACCCGGCCCGAGCCGTCCGGGTCCTGGGTGTCGGTCACGGTCGCGTTCACCAGCCCGGCCGTGCCGGGCGCCGTCCCCGAGCCGGAGCTCCGGCCCGGGCCGCCGCCGGTCAGTCCGAACAGCGACCGCTCCTGCTGGCCGGAGACCGTCAGCCAGGTCTCGTACCCGCGGTGCGGATCGAAGACGTGCCGGGAGGACGTGACCGTGTACCGGCCCTCGAACGGCGCCCCGACCGCGTTCAACGCCACCGCCGCGCCCGCCCGCACCTCCGGGTTCCCCCGGATCACCGCCTCCAGCTCGGCGAACGACCCCGCGATCCGCTCCGCCAGCGCCTTCGCCGCCCGGTCGACCCGCTCCTGCGTGCCGTACCCGCCGTCCGTGACCACGTGCCGCGCCGACCCGAACGGCCGCGTCACCTGCGCCGCCGTCACCCCGAGCTTCAGCGTCGACGAGTTCCCCGCCGGCGCCCGCCCCACCAGGGCCCGCTTGCCGGTCACGTCCCAGCCGCGCACCTCCACCTCGGACACCTGCTCGGCCGCCGACACCGACGCCCGGCAGCGCAGCAGGTTCGCCCCCAGCTCCAGGACCAGCGGCTCGCGCTCGGCGCGGGCGGACGCGTCGGGCGCACCGGTCGCCTCGGTGGGCTTCACGATGTGCAGCTGCCCTTCCCGTACGTACGCCTGGGCGCCCGCCTCCTCCGCGAGCGCGCGCACGAACTCCCAGTCGCTCACGTTGGGCTGGGCCACATGGTCGAGCACCGGACCGGCCACGTCCATCGTGCCCGTCTTCAGCCCGGCCCGCCGGGCCACCTGGGCGCAGATGTCGGACAGCGTCATGTTCTGGTAGCTCGCCACCCGCACCCCGCGCAGCAGCCGGTACGTCTCGTCGAGACCGCGGACGACGGTGAACGTGCCCGAGTCGTCCAGCTCCAGTTCGAGCGCCGTCACCACCCCGGTCAGCAGCGGCCGCGGCGCCCCGCCGCCCCCGCCGCGGGCCGAGAGGCGCGCTTCCGCGCCGACCTCGATCCCCGCCTGCTTGAGCAGCGTCCGGTCCGGGTCGCGGAAACGCAGCACGAACAGGTCGGGCAGCGTCCGGCTGTCGTCGACGTACCCCTCCACGAGCTGGTTCGCGAGCCGCGCGGGCAGCGGCGTGCCCCCGAACTCCACCACCAGCGCCGACGCGACCCCCTGCCCCGCCATCAGCGCTCCCTCCCCGAGTCGCTTTCCTGCTCCTGGAGGCGGCCCAGCTCGTCGAGGGCCGGAAGCAACAACTGCCGCCCCGTCGCGAGCCGCAGCGGGTCGTCGATGCCGTTCGCCTCCGCGATCACCCGCCAGGCCGCCGGATTCCCGTACTCCCGCTGCGCGAGCGACGGCAGCGAGTCCCCGGCCGCCACCCGGTGGGTACGACGCGCCGCGAGCGCGCCCGAGGTCGGGTTCTGCCCCGGCGTCTCCCCGCTGATCTCCTCGACCGTCACCTGGCAGACGGCCCGGATCGGCACCCCGGACGTCGTGAACAGCGTGTACTTCGCCTGCACCTGGCTGACATAGCCGGGAAAGCCGGTGAGCCCGCCCCAGTGGAACACCACCCAGGGCGGTGAGGAGCGCTGCTGCTGGCGGCTCTCGCTCGTCGGCACACAGCACGCGAAGAGCTGCTCCACCGCCGTCACCACGCGGGTGTCCTGCGTGTCGGCCGCGTCGAAGAACATCTCCACCGTCAACTTGCTGGGCTGCGGCCCCTGGTACTCGGGCGGGCCCGCGCTCTTCGCGCCCTTCGCCGGCGTCCGCTTCCAGGCCGCCGCCTTGGTGAGGCTCAACTCCTTGGGATTGAACTGGAACTCGATCCGGCCGCACGGCGCACCCGGCGTCAGACCGCCGCCCGTCGGCGGCGTGCGCAGCTCCAGGTACGCGTGTTCCAGCTTCGGCCGCGCGGAGCCGGCCGCCCGGCCGGCCGAGGCCACCCCGGCGGTGCCGGCCGCGCTGAAGGCGATGGGTGCGCTCATCGGGCTCAGCCCTCCATCACATAGCCGTGGTGGGCGATCTCGATCGTCTCGATCGCCACCTTGGGCGACTCCGGGGAGAAGGACGGCCCCGTCCAGCGCACCGGCACCACCTCAAGGAGGCCCCACCGGGCGACCTTCCGGCCGTCCCCGGTCCTGGCCTCGATGTGCGCGGTCTTGCGGGTGAAGCCGGTGGTCATGCTCGCGAACCAGCGGGCCACCTTCTCGGTCTCCCGGGTGAGCGGCCGGGACAGCTTCACGTTCGAGTACTTGAGGCGGGTGGGCAGTTGCCACACGTGCCCGTTGTTGCCGCCCTCCTCGCGCGTCTCCAGGACGACCTCGCAGCCGAGGCCCTCACAGGTGTTGAAGGAACCGAGCTCGATCTCGTCGATGGTGACGACGAAGCAGACGCTGACGGCGGGGTCGTCGCCGCGGTCGGGAGTGGTCATGACCGTTACGTCACCTCTTCTCGATCAGAAAGCCGGCCCGCTCGCGCTCCAGGCGCAGATCGGCCTTGAGGAGGCGGGCGAGCGGGGGGTAGAGCGCGCGGACGAACTCGTCGGTGACGGGCGGGGTCTGCTGGTGGGCCGGGGAGCCGTGACCGGGTCCCCCGGCGGGCGCCGCCGTCGAGGCTGTCGTCTCCGCCGTGGCTGCGGCGGCGGGTGCGGGCTCCTCCGGCGCGGGTGCCGGTGGGGGCGCGGGCTCCGGCGGCGGGGGCGGAGGTTCCTCGGTGGCGGTCTCGCGCTGGACGGGGAGGCGGTGCACGAGGGGGACGTCGGTGTACGAGGGGAGGGTCGGCGTCGGAGCCGACACCGGACCCGGGGCCGCGCCGGGCTGCGTGAACACCACGCTCCCGTCGGCCATCCGCTGCGCGACCCCGGCGGCGACCGCCACGGCGCCGGCGTCGAACACGGGCGCCCGGCCGGGCACGGCCAGGCGGGAGACCGGGAGGGGCGCGGGGAGGGGAGTCGGTGGGTATGCGGGCGGGGGAGCGGGCAGCGGAGAGGCCGAGGGCAGGGGGCCGGGGGCCGGCGTGCGGGACGGCGCGGTCTGCGGTGCGGTGCTCCGTTGTACGTGCGCGGGGCGGGGGCCGGCCTGGGGCGCGGTGTGCCGCGCGGTGCGCTGCACGGCTGCGGGGCCGCCGTCCGCCGTCACCCAGCGCACGGGCACGGCGGTGGGTTCGGCCACGGGCAGCGGGGAGGTGGCGGGCGCCGACGGGTCGGCCGCGGTGCGCTGGACCGGGGCTGCCGGTGGACTGCTCTCGACGGTACGGAGGGTCAGCGGGCGCTCGCCGAGGAGCGGGGCCACGGGGCCGGGGTCCGGGTCGGGGCCGGAGTCGGGGGAGGGGTGGTGGACCTCGGAGACCGGGGTTTCCGAGACGGTCTGGAGGTCCTGCGCCGACTGGATGTCCTGGATGTCCCGTGTGGGCTGGACGGTCTGGAGGTCCTGCGCCGGCTCGACCTGGGCCGGGGCCTGGGGCGGAGGCGGGGCTTCGGTTCGTTGCACCGGCGGCGCGAGCGGCGCCGTCTCCGGGGCGGCCGGAAGCTGGATCGGCATCGGCATCGGCATCGGCATCGGCATCGGCACCGGCGTGGGCACCGGCATCGGACTCGGGGCCGGGCCTTCGGCTGACGGGGACGCGGGAGCGGCCTCGCTCCGGACCGTGGGCGGCAGCGCGGGGAGCGGCGCGCCGAGCCCGGGAGTCCGCTGGACCGGCCGCACCGGCGGTGACGGCCGCGCTGCTTCGGCGCGGGCGGTCGGCGGAAGCCCGGGCAGGGGTGCGCCGAGTCCCGGCGTGCGCTGAACGGACGGCACGGAAGGAGGCGTGCCGGGCGCGTTCGCCGCGGGCGTCGACCGCTGGACCTCAGGCAGCGAGGACGTGCCGGCCTCTGGAGCGGACGGCTGCGCGGGCGGCTGCGCAGGCGGCTCGACGAGGGGCTCCCGCTCGCCGAGGAGGCTCCGTACCGGCGGTTCGTCCTGCTGCGGGGCCTCGGGCGGCGGAGCGTCCGCCTCCGCACGTACCTCAGGAGTCGTTTCGGTCTCGGCGTCCGAGCGCTGGACGACCGGCTCGGGAGCCGCAGGGGCGCTTCCTCGCCGCTCCACTGCCGAGGGCGGCTGGGGCGGCTGGGGCGGCGGGGCGCTCTCCGCCGCTCGCTGGACGACACCGGGCGTCGCCGCCGACTGCGGCAAGCCCTCACCCCGTACGGGCGTCAGCGGCACGGCAGTGGGCGGCGCCGCATCCAACGGCGGTACCACTGACCGCTGCACCACCGTTCGCGGCCCCGACGCGCCAGGCGCGCCATCTGCTCGTACCGAAGCACCCGGAGAAGCACTGGGAGAAGCACCCGGAGACGCCGAAGCGGCCGAGGCGGCCTCGGGAGGCTCCGTCGCCGGCTGCCGCGTCAGTTGCGCTGTCACGGCCGACGGCCCCGGCCCGCTGAACCCCCGTACCGGCGTCGTGACCCCGTGCACCACCCCGCTGGGTGCCTCCGCGCTGACCGCGTGCCCCAGCGGGGCCGTGAACGCCGTCGGCTGCCGGGTGGGCAGGGCGGCCTCGAAGGCGGTCGGGTCGGTGACGAGGGACGGCGCCGTCAACGTACGCTGGAGCGGCGGGAGTTCGGGGATGTCGAAGCGGTCCTCGCGGGGTGCGGCGGCCGGTTCCGGCGGCGGCGCTGCCGCGTCGCTCCGACGTGACCGATCCCCGCTTCCGCTTCCGCCTCCGCTTCCGCCTCCGCTTCCGCCTCCGCTTCCGCCTCCGCGCAGCCAGGACAACAGACCCATCGGTGCCCTTACCTCCCCCTCATCCTCCGTTGAGGCGGGCCACTTGGGCGACGAACCTCAGACGTTCCGGGTGCTCCAGGTCGAGGAGCTGATCGAGCGGCCAGTGGAAGTGGTAGGCGAGGTACGCGACCTCCTCGTACAGGCGGTCGGCCGCGTACGTCACGATTCCCCCAGGCGGCCACCGGCGAGGTCCACCGCGAACTCCTCCTGACACGACGGGCAGGTCACGGCGGCCCGGGTGTGGCCCTCGGCGTTGATGCGCCGGTAGAAGTCCTGGAGGAAGGCCAGGTCCGAGGCGAACAGGTCCTCGATGACGCCCGGGTGGATGTCGTCGACCGTGCCGATCCTGGTCACGACGCGGGAGATGAGGACCACCGACAGATAGGCGGAGTTCTCCCGGACCCGGTCGTCGCGCAGCGGTACGAGTTCGTCGCGGGCGGTCGCCAGGCGCATCACGCCGTCCCGGTGCACGGTGCCCGCGTCGTCGACGTACCCGCGCGGCAGCCGGAAGGCGAACTCGGTCCGCATGCCGCCGCCTTCGGCCTCGCCTTCGGAGCTTCCGAAGGAGGGGGCCGGAGCGGCGGCGCGCGGCGGTGCGCTCGGCGCCGTACGACGCATCACTCGACTTCCATGCTCTCGTACGTGATCACCAGCTTCTCGGTGAGGACCGAGGTGTCGCCGGCCTTGAGGGTGCCGATCTCCAGGGACTTCGGCCAGGCGTTGATGAGCTTGTAGCGCTTGATCGGGATGCCCTCGTAGTCGTACACGATGATGGCGCCGTGGCGGCGGGCGCCGGTCATCTTGCCGAAGCGGGACTCCTTGACCCAGCTTTCGAAGCTGTTGTCCTCGGTGAGGCCGCGGCTGACCGTGACCTCGCCCGCCTTGGGGCGGCCGGGCAGCTTCTTGATGGCGTACTTGCCGTCGGCGGTGTTCTGCTTCAGCTCGATGACGTCCTGCTCCATCTTCAGACCACTGACCTCGGTGATCTGCTTGATGACGACGCTGTCGAACTCCAGGCCGAAGGAATGACCGACTGAACTGTCCAGATCGGGAAGGGGCACGGCGTACTACTCCTCACTCGTCGACGGCACCAGAGCCGCTGGTCAGCTGGGAGAGGCGGAAGACGACGAACTCGGCGGGCTTGACCGGTGCCACACCGATCTCGCAGATGACCTGGCCCAGGTCCACGCTCTCCGGCGGGTTCGTCTCGCGGTCGCACTTGACGTAGAACGCCTCGTCCGGGGTGAGGCCGAACAGGGCTCCCTTGCGCCACTCGTTGACGAGGAACGCCGCCACCGTCCGGCGGATCCGGGCCCACAGCGCGTCGTCGTTGGGCTCGAAGACGACCCACTGGGTGCCGGCGAGGATCGACTCCTCCAGGTAGTTGAAGAGCCGGCGGACGTTGAGGTAGCGCCAGGCCGGGTCGGAGGCGAGCGTCCGGGCGCCCCAGACGCGGATGCCGCGGCCGGGGAAGGCGCGGATGCAGTTGAGGCCGACCGGGTTGAGCCGGTCGTGCTCGCCCTTGGTGAGCTGGGTCGCGAGGGCGACGGCTTCGCGGACCACCTCGTTCGCCGGGGCCTTGTGCACGCCGCGCTGGCTGTCGTTGCGGGCCCAGACACCGGCGATGTGGCCGCTCGGCGGGACGAGCGAGATCCGGCCCGACGAGGGGTCGGCCACCCCGATCCACGGGTAGTAGAGCGTCGCGTACTTGGAGTCGTAGTTCGCCCGCTCGGTGCGCCAGGTGTGGATCTCCTGGGGGCTGAGGCCGGGCGGCGGGTCGAGCACCGCGACCCGGTCGCCCATCAGCTCGCAGTGGGTGATCAGGCTCTGCTGGACGGCGATCACCCCGTCGAGGTCGATGAGCCCGCGCTCGTACGCGCTCATCAGGTCCGGCACGGCCACCATCGTGACGTCCTCGACCGCCTCAAGGCCGCCGATGCCGGAGCGGCGGTCGGCGTCGCCCACGTACACGTCGGGCGTCAGAGCCCCGGTCGGCACCGCCACCGGTGCGCCCGCGGGCGCGGGCACGGCGAGGGTGACGGTCTGGGCCGCGGGGCGGGCGGGGGCGGCGCCGGTGCCGGGCTCGGCGATCTCGATGAGCGCGGAGCCGGCGTTGACGCGGGTGACGACGTTCTCCTTGCTGCGCTTGGTGGTGACCGACGGGTACGTCTCGACCACCTCGTCGTCCCGCCGCACGATCAGCCGGAACGCGTCCGAGGGCGGGTCGTCGCCCTCGACGTCCGCGATCTCGACGCTGATCCGGCCGGTGACGCCGGGGCGGGCGGTGATGGCGTACGGGCCGACGGTGACGGCGGCGGGCTGCCCGGCCACGGTCGCGGTGGGCTCCTGGCCGGCAACGGCACCGGCACCGGCACCGGCACTGGCCCCGGTCCCGTCTTCGATGCGTACGACGTAGCAGATCCCGCCGCCGTTGGCGAAGAAGCCGTAGACGGAGCGGGCCAGGTACGTTCCTTCGACGAAGCCACCGAAACGGCTCACGAACTGGGTCCAGTTCGTGATCAGGGTCGGCTCGTCGAACGGCCCCTTCTCCGCGAAGCCGACGAAGGCGGCGACCGAAGTGCCCACCCCTTCGATGGGCCGGGACCCCGATTCGACCTCTTCGACGTAGACGCCGGGGGACAGGTACGACGGCATACGGCGCGCTCCCTCCTGGAATGACGGCCATTCTTGTGACGCGGACGATCACCGGGAACGGAGGGAGGGCCGCCGGGCGGGCATCGAGGACTGCCCGATCGTGCAAGGCGCCGGGTCCGGTCGTCCGCACGCACGGCCTGGGTACGGGGCGGCCGGCCCCGGCACGCTGACGACACCGCGTACGCCGTCAGCACGGGCCTCCGGGAGGACGGATGAAGGAAGTCCCGGAGAAGAAGCCCTCGACGCAGCAGTCCTCGACGCAGCATCCCTCGACGCAGCAGTCCTCGACGCAGCGTCCGGAGCGCGGGTCGGCGCCGCCCGGCGATTCGGGCGTACGCAGCCTCCAACGACTCCAGGGTGCGGCGGGCAACGCGGCCGTGGCCCGGCTCGTGGCGCAGCGGTACACCGCCCCGGTGAAGACGCCGCCGTCGGCCGCGCCCGGCTTCCGCCGGGTCGGCGCCGACGTGGCCGCCAAGAAGCGGACGCTGGCCGCCCACGCGCCCGCCGCCACGGAGTCGAAGTCGGCGCAGGACGCGGCGGTGGCGCCCCCGGACGACAAGGAGGCGCAGGGCAAGGCCGCGAACGCGGAGAAGATGAACGCGGCCAAGCCGGGGGAGTTCAACAAGGCGGCGTTCATCGAGGCCGTGAACAAGGCCATCGACGCGCAGGCGCCGAAGAACCTCGACGAGGCGGACAAGTTCTCGTCCTCGGGGAAGGCCGAGAAGGTCAAGGGCGAGGTCGACGGGAAGGTCAAGGACGGCAAGAGCGCCTCCGCCAAGGACATCGAGACGACGACGAAGGCCCCGCCGGACACCTCCGCGGCGAAGGACAAGCCGGTCACCCCGATGGTCCCGGACCGGCCGCCCGCCAACCCGGGTGCGCCGAGCGCGGCCGACGCGGTGCCGGAGAAACAGCCCGCCGCCGTGACGGACTTCTCGCAGGGCCCGGCCGAGAACGACAAGGCGATGGCCGACGCAGAGGTCACGGAGGAGCAGCTCGCCAAGGGCAACGAGCCGGAGTTCGACCAGGCCCTGAAGGCGAAGAAGACGGCGGAGGCCGATTCCGCGCAGGCGCCGGGGAAGGCCCGCGCGGGCGAGCAGGCGCATCTCTCCACCGCGAAGGCCGGCGCGGCGGCGGCCGGCGCCCAGGCCATGAACGCGCTCACCGCGACCCGGGCGGCGGCCGGGAAGGCCGTCGACGGCGGCAAGGGCGACACCAAGTCGAAGGACGAGCGGAAGCGCGCCGAGGTCACGGGGAAGCTCCAGAAGGTCTTCGACGCGACGAAGAAGGACGTCGAGGCGACGCTGACGGGCCTCGACAAGAAGGTCGACGACGCCTTCACGGCCGGGGAGAAGGCGGCGCGGGACGCGTTCACCGCGGACCACAAGGCGCGGATGAAGAAGTACAAGGACAAGCGCTATTCGGGGCTGATGGGCAAGGCCCGGTGGGTGAAGGACAAGTTCGCCGGGATGCCGAAGGAGGCGAACGACCTCTACCAGGAGGCCCGCAAGCTGTACGTGTCCAAGATGCAGGCGGTCATCTCCTCGGTGGCCGACCTGATCGGGGCCGAACTGGGCCGCGCGAAGGCGAGGATCGCGCAGGGCCGGGCGGAGCTGAAGGCGGAGGTGGACAAACTCCCCTCGGACCTGAGGCAGTTCGGTGAGGAGGCGGCGAAGGACTTCGCCGGCAAGTTCGACGACCTCGAGTCGTCCGTGAACGAGAAGTCTCAGCAACTGGTCCAGGACCTCGCGAACAAGTACACGGCGGCGCTGAACGCGGTCGACGAGGAGATCAAGAAGCTCCAGGAGGCCAACAAGGGGCTGATCGACAAGGCGAAGGACGCGATCGTCGGCGTCATCAAGACCATCAACGAGCTGAAGAACCTGCTGCTCGGGATCCTCGCGAAGGCCGCCTCGGCCATCATGAAGATCATCAAGGACCCGATCGGCTTCCTGGGAAACCTGGTGCGGGCGGTCGGCGCCGGCCTCCATCTCTTCATCACCAACATCGCCGACCACCTGAAGAAGGGCCTGGTCTCCTGGCTCCTCGGCACCGCGGTCAAGGCCGGCCTCACCCTCCCGGAACGCTTCGACCTCCGGGGCATCATCTCCCTGATCACCTCCCTCCTGGGCCTGACCTGGGCCAACCTCCGCACCCGCATCACCAGCAAGGGCGTCCCCGACCAGGCCCTCACCGCCGTCGAGTCCTCCCTCCCGATCGCCCAGGCCCTGGCCAAGGAGGGCCCGGCGGGCGCGGTCAAGGAGATCGAGGCGGAGGTCGGCGACCTCAAGTCCACGATCCTCTCGAAGCTGACCGAATACCTGATCCCCACGGTCATCGTCGCGGGCATCACCTGGATCCTCTCCCTCCTCAACCCCGCCTCGGCCTTCGTCCGCGCGGTCAAGGGCATCATCGACATCGTCTCGTTCGTGGTGAACCAGGGCGCCCAAATCGCCGCGTTCGTGAACTCGGTCCTGGACGCGGTCATCGAAATCGCGAACGGCGGCGCGGCGGGCGTCCCGAAGATGGTCGAAACCGCCCTCGCCGGCAGCATCCCCGTCCTGATCGGCTTCCTGGCTTCACTGCTGGGCATCGGCAACCTGGCGAACAAGGTGAAGTCGGTGTTCCAGGCGGTGGCGAAGCCGGTGAACAGGGCGATCGACAAGCTGGTCGACTTCATCGTGCGGAAGGGCAAGGCGCTCTGGCAGAAGCTGAAGGCGAAGGTCCGCGGCGGCGACGACTCGCCGGCCGGGAAGCAGCAGCGTCTGGACAAGGCGCTCCAGGCGGGCGCCGCGGCGGTGAACAGGTTCGCAGGTCGCGCGGTGGCCGGCAGCGTGCTGAGGCCTCTGCTCGGTGGGATCCGGGCGAGGTACGGCCTGCGGGTGCTGGAGCCGGTCGAGACCGGAGGCAAATGGGCCGTCCGAGGCAAGGTGAATCCGGAGGGCACGGTGCCGACGAATGCCGTGGCCGGTCACGACGACTACGCGAAGAACAAGAAGGATGACCGAGAAGGTCAGGGCACTGATGAAAAGACCCGGGAATACGTGAAGGACATCCCGGTGCAGCTTCCTCCCTACGGGGAGAAGCTCTCCGTCGACATATCCGACCGCTGGTGGAGTTCATACCTCCAGGGCACGAATGCGTGGGACAGCAAAGGGGCGTTGGGGAAGTTCAGCGATTCGGCTGTCCGTTACCTCGGTACGGCGGAGGCGCAGAACAGTCTCAAGGGGTATTTCGATCCGGCCAGGAACGGTGGCACGAAGCGCCGGGAGGGGCCGTCAGCTGGAACGTTCAAACACTATGCGCTGCATGACCTCTCGCCGAAGCCGCCGCATTCGGTCCGGCAGAAGTTTTATGACGTACTCGGTGAATCGGCGGTTGCGGAACTCAAGAAGAACGCCAAGGAAGAGATCAAGCAAGGTGGTCTGAAGGAGAAACTCGCCAAGCTCAGTTTCCGTTACAACAGCCAGTTCGGATCCTTCTCGTCCCTGCCTACCCCCACGCGGGAGGTCGACCCTCAGCTCAAGGATGCGGCAGGCGGCAGGGTGGTCGAGTTCCTGAAGGACATGGCATCGCGGCAGGAGTCCAAGGGGCTGACATTCGCGCGGTTGAAGGAGCTGTGGGACGAGAAGGGGCAAGGCGAGAATCCGCACAGGAAGTGGCTCAAGGCCGAGTTCCGCGGGGACGGCAAGCTCCATGAGTGGATCCCGACGAACCAGATGGTGAAGATCGTCGAAACGGCGATATCGCAAGGCTCGACCAAGAAGTCCGTGGGATGGGTCGTGCTGCAGGACGCTTTGCGCTCGTTCACCACTGACGTCATCTGGGAGATCCGGCTCACGGACGACCTGACCGAGGTAGGACGCTACGACCTGGATGCCCATGTCGGCGCCTTCGCCAACGACGAAGGCAACCCGATATTCAACGGTAGGGACATGAAGTGGCACGAGTCGCTGCGTGACTACTTCACCGACTTCCTCAAGAAGAGTCCCGACGGAGGGCCCCTGGAGTACCTGGCGATGCTCAGGGGTCTCCTCGAGTCCGGGAAGCTCATGTGGAAAGCGGATGATGCGTCAAGGTTTAGCAGCAAGCAACTCAAGCTTGAGGTGCGTGCCACCTACAAATCCGTGCACCACCGGGCTACGGTGACCGACGAGGCGATCCGTACGAAGCCTCTGACGGTGGAGGAGCTGATAGGCGATCAGCAGCGCGCATACGAACGCGTCAGGGAGAACTTCCTGGAAGCAGAGGCAACGGTGAGGGCAGCCATCCGCTGAGCGGACGGCTGGCGCGGAGCGAGCGAGAGACGACATCGAGGAGATGGTCGTGGTCAGCCGTGTCGATTCCAAGCTCAACCAAGCGGTGCAAAGGGTACTTGGTCACGAGTATCCGTGGAGTCCTGAGGAATGTGCGTCGGTTGAGGAGCTGAACGTCCGCCAGGCGCGTAGTCTCGACGGCCTCGATCAGTTCGGATCACTGCGGAGACTGATTCTCAGTGGATGCGACCCGGTGTCACTGGACGACGTGAAGGTTCTGAGTCGGCTACGCATCTTGCGGGTCGAAGACAGCGCCCTGCGTGAACTTTCCGGTATCGAATCACTGCCTCTGCTGGCCGCCACGCTACGGCGTGACTTCATCACCGACCTGACGCCGCTGCTCCGGGTGTCATCGCTGCTTGAGGCCGACGTCGTAGGCAATCCGCTCTCGGAGTACTCGTATCGGGAGGTGATTCCGCAACTCCTTGCGGCCGACTGCCGAGTGACCTTCTCCGGAGAGTTGGAGTGGCGTACCACCGCCCGCCTGCATGCCGAAGGCGTGCCCGTGTCCGTGTACTCGGACGGATCGGACTTCCGGCTCTGCCGGCCGGGGCTCGCGCTGACTGACGCCCCTCAATACGAGCATCCCCTGGTTTCCGAAGCCGAGGTGAGGAGTCTTCTGACCGGAGATCCGCAAGCGGCATACGTCCACTTCGAGGAGGAAAGCCAGGACGCCGGCTCTTCCTGACGCCGCTACGGCTGCTCGGTCGACGCGCCTGTAGCGAAGGGGGCTGCAGGCGCCAGCAACTCCGCGTACCGCCCGAACTCCGACTCCAGCGTCAGCCGCCCCAGCTTCTGGTACTCCCGCTGCACCGCGTGGATCAGCATCCCCATCGTCACCGCCCCACCCGCCTCCGCCGCCAGATACGCCGCCGTCACCGCGATCGACCTGATGTTGCCGCCCGCCAGCTCGAACGCCTCCGCGCAGAACTCCAGGTCCAGGTCGGCCGCGCGCGGGAGGTGGGGGCCCAATGACCGGTCCCAGAGCAACAGGCGCTGAGGGGCGTCGGGGACCGGGAAGTCGACGATCAGGTCGAGGCGGCGGGTGAAGGCGTCGTCGAGGTTGGCGCGGAGGTTGGTGGCGAGGATCGCCAGGCCGTCGAAGGACTCCATACGTTGGAGGAGGTACGCGGACTCCACGTTCGCGTAGCGGTCGTGGGCGTCCTTGACCTCGGAGCGTTTGCCGAAGACGGCGTCCGCCTCGTCGAAGAGGAGGACGCCGTTGACGCCCGCCGCCTCCGTGAAGATGCGTTCCAGGTTCTTCTCCGTCTCGCCCACGTACTTGTCGACCACCGTCGCCAGGTCCACCGTGTACAGGTCGAGCCCCAGGTCCGCCGCGATGACCTCTGCCGACATCGTCTTGCCGGTGCCGGAGTCGCCGGCGAAGAGCGCGGCCACGCCGCGGCCGCGGCCGCCGCCCGGGCGCATGGACCAGGTGCCGAGGACGTGGTCGCGGTGACGGGCGCGCGAGGTGAGTTCGCGGAGTTGCGCCGAGGTGTCGGGCGGCAGGACCAGGTCGTTCCAGCCGACCGTCGGTTCGATGCGGCGGGCAAGCCGGTCCAGGCCCGCCGCGTTCTGGGCGCGGGCGCCGGCGCGGACGTGCGCGGCGGTGACCTCGCCGCCCTCCAGGCGGGCCGTCTGGACCGCCGCCCTCGCCGAGCGGACGACCTGCTCGGGGGTGAGGAGGAAGGGGGCCAGGAGGGACGGGACGTCGAGGGGCACGGGGACGCCCGCGCTTCTCGACCACAGTTCCGCCCGCGCCCCTGGCTCCACCCTCGGCGCCCGGACCAGCAGGGGCGGTCCCGACGACCAGCCGGCGTCCCACGGTATCCGGCCCACCAGGAGCAGCGGTACGGGCGCCTCCGTCAGGGCCCGCAGCAGCGCGGGCCGTTCCCGGGCCACCGCGTCCAGCGGCGCCGCCACCAGGCCCGCCCCGGTCAGCCGGGCCTCCCGTACCAGTGACCGGATCGCCTCCGCGGGCGCCGGGTCATCGGCGAGCCGGGCCAGGTCGACGCCGAGGGTCCGCCGCCCGGCGGCCTCCAGGGCCGAGGCGGCCAGCGCCGTGCCCGCACCGCCCTGGTCCTCCTGGAGGTACACGAGCCGGACCCCGTCGTCCAGGACCCGGGCGAGGGCCGCCGGCTCGCCCACTCCCGGCAGGGCCTGCCACGGCGCCCGTACGTCCGCGAGCCGCGGGTCCGGGGTGTCGTCGCCGAGGAGGTGCGCCGTCACCCGGTCCGGCACCCGCAGCGCGCGGCTCAGGAACGGCCGGTCCAGGTCCTCCACGAGCAGCAGCCCGCCCGCCCGCAGCGGCGCCCGCGCCCCGAGCCGGGCCCGCGCCTCCCGGTCCGCCGCCGGCACCCCGCACAGCCCGAGCGCGAGCCCGGTCGACGGCCGCCGCCGCGTCACGTCGTCGTTCAAATAGCCGTAGAACGATTCGAAGCGGTCGTCCAGGTCCGGCAGCAGGGCGATCAGGAGGATCTCGACGTCCAGGGGCGTCAGGCCGAACTCCTCCGTCAGCCTCGCCAGCAGGCCACCCCGCGGCGGCGGCAGCGGCGGCTCCACCGGCAGCACGCGGGGTCCCGCGAGCAGCCGCTCCACCGCCTCCTCCGTCAGATACAGACCCCGGAACGCGTCGTCCGGATCCGGGTCCACCGCCCGCCGCGCCTCCACCGCGCCGCGGATCCGCAGCTCCAACCTCTGGGCACGCGCCAGCAGTTCCGCCGTCACTGAGAGGTTCCCCCACGTGGTTTCTCGCCGACCCGCACGCTCATCCCGTCCTCGCCGACCGGCGGCCCCGCCTCGTACCGCGGCGACGCCGTCAGCGGCACGCTCACCACCAGGTCGAGCGAGGGCTTCAGCTCCCCGCCCAGCGCGCTCCACACGTCCGCGAAGGACCGGTCCTCCGGCGGTGGCAGCGCGATCGACATGGGCACGGGCGCGCCGATCTCCTCAAGGGTGCCGGTCAACCGGGCAGGCGGCAGCGCGTCATAGCGCAGCAGGCACGCCAACAGGGAGGAGAGCAGGCGGTGTTCGTCCTCCGGGCGCTTCGTCCAGGCGGTGATCAGGTACGAGAGCTTGAAGAAGCGCGGCGGGCGGTGCCGGGCCACCACCGTGCCCCGTTCGTCGTACTCGTTGTGCAGGCCGCGCGAGCGGCGCTTCATGTCCTCGCGGATGTCGTACAGGTACAGGTTGACCATCGGCGCGTTGACCTTCGCCGCCCACTCGCGGGTGGGCGCGTCGAAGACCACCGCCACCTGGCCGCCGCCCAGGACCTCGGCGCGGATCAGCGACCGCAGCACGTCGTCGACCTCGTGGATCATCGGACCGTCACCCCCGCTCCGCGAAGTCAGGTGGCTGCAGGGCGTGTTGGACGACGAGTACCGGGGCCTTCAGCCGCGGCAGCCGCGGCACCTCCGCCCACAGCTCCCGCGGCCCGAGCCGGTCCCTGCGCAGCACGAGCACCTGTGCCTCGAAGGTGCCGTCGGGGCCGACCCGTACCGGAGACGTGTCCGCGGTGAGACCCACCGACCACACCAGGCGGACGGTCGCGCCGGGCGGGTAGTCCGCGCCCCGGACCACGACGGTCTCGCCGGGCCGGAGGACGCTCGGGGTGACGTCGAGCCGCGGCTGGAGCACCTGCAGCCGTGCCGTGGCCGTGTTGTTGCCGCGCCTCGGGTCGAGCAGGATCCCGCGCACGCTGCCCTGCACGGAGCCGGTCAGCGCCGCCCCGTACACCGCCGTCTGCGTCACCGTCAGGCGCCCGCCGGGCGGGATCTGGCAGGGTGCGACGGCGGTGCAGTCGGAGACGGCGCCGAGCTGCCGGCCCGGAGAGTCCGGCCAGGTGGAGTCGAGGACCACGCCGCGCGCAGTGTCGGGGCCGGCGTTGGTGAGCGTGTACGTGGCGACCGCGGCGCGGCCGGTGTACGCACGGGCCGGCGCGAGGCGCAGGGTGACGGCGAGGTCCGCCGACGGCGGCACCGGCGGCGGCAGCACCCGGAAGACCGCGGTGTCGGTTCCGGTGTTGCCCGCCTTGTCGGTCGCGGTGCAGGTGACCGTGGTCTCGCCGACCGGGAACAGCGATCCGGACGCCGGGGTGCACTGCGGCGTCAGCGGGCCGTCCACAGCGTCCACGGCGGTCGCCGTGTAGTCGATGTGGGTGCCGGAGGCGGAGATCGCGCGGGCCGTGCGGTCGTCGAGGGTGACGACCGGCGCGGTCACGTCCTTCACGGTGATCGAGATGGACTCCGTGTACGCCGGGTCGGCGGCGGCCGCGGGACCGAGGTTCGGCGAGTTCGGCGGCCGGGTGCCGAGCAGGAACTCGACCGTGCAGGTCAGGGTCCGGCCCTGCGGCGCGTCCGGGTGGACGGTGATCGTCTCGTCGAAGCCGGCGACCTGTCCGCTGACCACGTCCCGCACCGGCGGGTCGAGTGCCACGGTCAGCCCCGGGTCGCAGGCGGTGAGCTGGTGGCCGACGCTGGTGGGCAGGTTGGTGAGGCCGCGGACGACGGCCTCGGCGACCTGGTCGGGCACGATCCCGGAGAGCTTGGTGCCGCCGGTGGCCTCGATGATGCGGGTGGCGTTGTTGGGAGTCGTGTGGTCCTGGTAGTTCGGGTCGCCCGCGTCCCCGGTGCCGTCGAGGCCGTCGCCGATCTTCGTGTCGACGTCGACGCCGACCACCCGGATGTTCTTCTCCTGGAGGGCGGAGATCGTGTCCTCGAGGGTGTGCCCGTTGCTGGGGTTGTGGCTGGAGGCGTCGCCGATGAGGACGATGACGGGGCTGGAGTTCTCCCGGAACACGGTCTTGCCCTCGGCGCCCTGGGAGACGTTCCAGAGCCCGTTGATGAAGTCCTCGGTCGGGCCGGGGCCGCCGCCCATCGTGTGGTCGAGTTTGTTCACCCCGGCCTGGATCAGGTTGTCGTCCTGTGTGAGCGGGGCGGTCACGCTGAATCCCGCGTTCGGCGGGTTGCCCTTCTGGTCGCCGTAGGTCGCCACGGCGAACCGGGCGTCCGGCTGGGAGTCGCGCACCCTCTTGACGATCTGCGGCAGGCCGCCGCGTACGTCCTGGATGGCGTCGCCCATGCTTCCGGTGCCGTCCACCAGGAGCACCACCTCGGGCATGGGCGGCACCGGCGGGGTGAGCACCTGTTTGGCCACGGGCAGCGACTGGCCCGGGGCGAGCTCCGCGGTGACGACGGCCGGCGTCACCGGACCCGCCGGACCGTCCTCGGCCGGGCGGAGCGCCGGCACGGTACCGGCCGTCCCGGCGGCGACCAGCAGCAGCGCGAGGGCGACGATCCGCCCCCGCCGCGGTTCCCCGTTCCACCGGAACGGCGGTGACCAGCGCACAGTGCAGCTCCCTACGCCTCGCCCACGACGACCCTTGCGACCACGCGAGGATCCACCCGCACGCCCTGGATGTCACGGCCTCCGCGTCCCCCGCGGGGGAAGGAAGGACTGCCCCAAGGGGCAAGCGACGAAAGCAAGTTGCTCGCAGACGGCCGATTCAGATGAGTCCCTGACGCATCGCGTACGCCACCGCGTGCGAGCGGTTGCGCAACTGCAGCCGGGTGATCACCGCGTGCAGCACGTTCTTGATGGTGCGCTCCGAGTACGACAGCTTCGCGGCGATGTCCGCCGTGTCGTACCCCTCCGCGACCAGGCGCAGCACGTCCACCTCGCGCGCCGCGAGCCCCGTGAAGTGCAGCCCGCGCGGCGCGAGGACCTGGCCCTGGAGCCGGCCGACCTCCTCCAGGAGGCGTCCCACCAGGTCGGCGGGGAGGTGTCCGGCGCCCTTCGCGACCGTGCCGATCACCTGCACGAGATGCTCAGGGGTCGCCTCCGCCCGCCGGATCACCCCGGCGACCCCGCACTCCGCGGCGGCCACCAGCTTCTGCTCGTCGATGTCCCGCGTCACGAGCACGGCCCGCGCGGTGCTCGTTCGCCTGATGTGCCGTAAGAGGCGCAGCAGTTCGTCGTCGACGGCGTCCACGACGAGCACCACGACCTCGGGTTTCGGGTCCACGTCCGTGCCCCAGTCCGTCACCAGGATCTCGGGCCGGGTCCTGAGCTGACTCGTCACCCCCGCCTGGGATATCGGGTCCTGGGCCCGTAGTGCCACGGCTGTCCGCTCCATGATCTCTCCCCCCGGAGATAGAGACCGAGCCGGTGTCACAGGGGCCCCGGTGCACTCGGTCGCAAGAGTGAGAACGCGATAGAACGCAGGCAACGCCTGCTGACGTCAACCTCACACGTCGTCAGGTGGCTTGGAAATGCACCTACCCACCCCGGCGGAAACGGAATCGTCGCGAGGGCACGGTATCTGCCCGAAAGTGTTCCTCCCCGGTCGCTGCTGCACGGGCGGGCCGCTTCTACGGTGCGCCCATGAGTCTTACGGCACACCTCGACGCCGCGTCCGTCACTGCCGCACCGGGCGAGGAGACGCGCCTGCCCCTCCAGGTACGCAACTCCGGCTCCACCGTGGAGGAGTACCGCTTCGAGGTGGTCGGGGCCTGCGCCACCTGGACGACGGTGGAACCGGCGACGCTCTCCCTCTATCCCGGAAGCTCGGAAACCGCCACCGTCATATTCCAGCCACCCCGTGATCCCTCCGTGCCCGCCGGCGAGACGCCGTTCGGCATACGGGTGGTCCCGACCAGCGACCACGCGGAGCCGGTCGTGCCCGAAGGCCGGGTCACCGTGTCGCCGTTCACGGAGGTCACGGCCGAGCTGGTGCCCCGTGGCTCGCAGGGTGCCCGGGCCGGCCGGCACAAGGCCGCGGTCGACAACCGCGGCAACGCTCCCCTCACCGCGATCCTCTCGGCCGTGGCCGCCACCGAGCAGACCCAGGTCTCCTTCACCCGCAAGGAGCTGCGGATCGAGCCCGGCCGGGCCGCCTTCACCGAACTGCGCGTCAAGTCCACCAAGCGTCTGTGGCGCGGCACGCCCCTGACGCACACCTTCCAGGTGCTCGTCACCCAGGCCGTCCCCGAGGGCGAGGAGCCGCCGGCCCCGGTCGTCCTCGACGGCACGTACCAGCAGCAGCCGCTGCTGCCCCGCTGGCTTCCCCGGGCGCTCGTCCTGGCCTGTGTGCTCGCCCTCGCCCTGGTGGGAGCCTGGTACGGGCTGCTGCGGCCGGCCGTGAAGTCGGCGGCCCGCGAGGCGATCACGCCCGAGGTCATCGCCTCCGCGACGGCGAGCGCGAGCCCGGGCAAGGGCGGGGGCGGGGCGTCGGGCGGCGGCGCGGGCGGCAAGGACGGTGCGCCGACCACGGCGCCGCCCACCTCGGCCGCCCCGACCCCGTCCGCCACGGGCAGCGCCAAGCCCAAGCCCGCGGCCAAGCCGCCCGCCCCGCCGGCGCCGACCAGCGCCCAGGTCCTGGTGCGGGACGCGGTCGGCGGCGGCGCCGAGAGCGGCACGGCCCTCACGGTGGCGGACGGCAAGACCTTCCGGCTCACCGACATCGTGGTCCAGAACCCGCAGGGCGACGCGGGCACGGTCGTGGTCCGGGCGGGCGACCGCCGGATCCTGACCCTCGCCCTGGAGAACTTCCGTGACTCCGACTACCACTTCGTCACCCCGGTCCTGGTGTCCGCCGGGGACGCGGTCACCCTGACCGTGGACTGCCGCAAGGTCGGCCGCCCGGTCGGCGCCCCGCAGCCCGACCGGTGCTCGACCTCGCTGTTCCTCGGCGGCACCCTCCAGAGCAACAAGTCCTCGTGACACTCGGAGCCTGACGAACCATCAGGATTCGGGCGCCGGCTCTTCCTCCTCGGCGCCCGAATCCGCCTGTCGCTGCACGAACGAGCCCTGCACGTCCGCCGGTTGCTCGTCCTCGTCCTCCGTCGCCGCCCGCTGCACGGAGGGACCCGCGGGGGCCGTGGGAGCGCCGGCCGGCGCCGTCTCGGCCGCGGGCGCCGGGGCGGCCAGGACCCGGTCCGCGTTGGCGACCGCCTCCCGCTCGTGACGGTCCGAGGGATCGCTCACCCGGATCCCGCCCGGCGCCTCGGTGCCCTCGACCGGGCCGCTGCGCTGCTGGATCACATGGGTCAGCTCGTGCGCCAGCGTCGTACGGCCCTGCGGCGAGGCCGGGTCGTACGCCTCCCGCTGGAACACCACGTTGTTGCCGACCGTGTAGGCGTGGGCCCCGATGCCCTTGGCGGAGGCGTCGGCGGCGGTGTCGGTGTGGATCCGTACGTCGGAGAAGTCGGCGCCCATCCGGGACTCCATGTCGGCGCGGGTCTCCGTGTCGAGCGGCTGCCCGCCCGAGGTGATCACGTCGTGCACGGGGGAGCGCTCGTCGGCCCGCTCCTCCGTCTCCCCGGCCGCCGCCCGGCTGCGCTGCACCATCGCCCCGACGGCCCCGTTGCCCACGGCCCGCTGGAGCGCCCCGAGCCCCGACGCGCCGACGACGTCGGTACGCCCGGCCGCCGCGGCCTCGTACAGCCGGGCCGTTCCCGGGCCCGCGCCCTCCTGTTCGTGCTCGTGCCGGTGCTCGTGGTCGGCGTGCTCCGGCTGCTGGTCGCGCTCCGGCTGGTGCTCGTGCTCGTGGTCGTGTTCGAGTTCGTAGGCGCTCATCGTCGGCTCCCCGAGGACAGAGGACAACGGAAGGTGGTCACCGCCGGGGCCGGCCGGCCCCGGCTTCCAGCCTCGCCACCCGCCGCTGCCCCGTCCAGGTCCCTCCCGGGCCGCCGGGGGCAGGAAGCGCTGCCCGTTCGCGCACCACCACTCGCGCGGTCAGGCGCTGGTGAGCACGACCAGCCGCTGGGTGGCCCGCGTCATCGCCACGTACCGGTCCACCGCGCCCTCGATGCCCGTGCCGAAGCGCTCCGGGTCGACGAGCACCACCAGGTCGAACTCCAGGCCCTTCGACAGCTCCGGCGTCAGCGACCGGACCCGCGGCCGCTCCCGGAAGTCCGGTGCGCCGATGACACAGGCGACGCCCTCGGCGTGCTCCGCCAGCCAGCCGTCGAGCACCGCGTCCAGGTCGGAGACCGGGCCGTGCGCGACCGGGATGCCGCTGCTGCGCACGGAGGTCGGCACGTTGGCGTCGGGGAGCGCGGCCCGGATGGCCGGCTCGGCCTCCGCCATGACCTCTTCCGGCGTACGGTAGTTGATGCCGAGCGAGGCCACCTCGATCCGGTCGAGGCCGACCCGGTCGAGCCGCTCCCGCCACGACTCCGTGAAGCCGTGCCGGGCCTGGGCGCGGTCGCCCACGATGGTGAAGCTGCGGGACGGGCAGCGCAGGAGCAGCATCTGCCACTCGGCGTCGGTGAGTTCCTGCGCCTCGTCGACGACGATGTGCGCGAACGGGCCCGCGAGCAGGTCGCGTTCGGCGTCCGGCAGCTCGGAGTCGTCGACCAGGCTGACCTTGGCGTCCTCCCCGCGCAGCATGGTCACCAGGCCCTCGCCGTCGTCACCGTCGGCGCCGGAGGAGGACACGGCCTGGATCAGGTTGTCGACGACCTTCGCCATCTGCTCGCGCTGCGCGGCCAGGGCCGCCGCGCGCCGGCGCTGCCGCAGCCCCGCCTCCGGGTCGCCGAGCCGCTGCCGCGCCGCGTCCAGGAGCGGCAGGTCGGACACCGTCCAGGCGTGCGGCTCCGCGCGCTGCAGCTTCCGTACGGCGTCGGGGCCGAGCCACGGCGCGCACAGCCGCAGATACGCGGGTACGGACCACAGGTCGCCGACCAGGTCGCGCGGATCGAGGACCGGCCACGCGGCGTGCAGGATGCCGGCCAGCTCGCGGTCGGCGCGCAGCGCCCTGCGGAAGAGCGCCTCCGGCACCTCCACGTCGGGCCCGGCGAGGCCGATCTTGTCGAGCAGGATCGTGCCCAGCTCCTCCCAGATCCGCTCGCGCGCCTCGTTGTGCGGGGTGCCCGGTTCCGGCGCCCCGAACGCCTCGGCCCAGTCGTCGGCGGTCACCCGCACGTCGGACCACGGGGTGCTGACCGTGATCGTCTCGGTCGGCGGCTCCTCGTAGAACCGCACGCCCACCTCGATCGCGTGCACCATCCGCGCGTCGGCCTTCAGCCGGGCCACGTCCGGATCGCTCTCCGGCACCGCGTCCGCGCCCTCCGGCACGAGGTCGCGCACCGTGCAGGTCCGCACGCCCTCCTCGCCGAGGCTCGGCAGGACGTCGGAGACGTAGTCCAGGTACGGCTGGTGCGGGCCGACGAACAGCACGCCGCCGCGCCGGTGGCCGAGCCGCGGGTCGGAGTAGAGCAGGTACGCCGAGCGGTGCAGCGCGACCACCGTCTTGCCCGTGCCGGGGCCGCCGTCGACGACCAGGGCGCCGCGCGAGCCGGCCCGGATGATCGCGTCCTGGTCGGACTGGATGGTGGCGAGCACGTCCCGCATCTTCGCCGAGCGGTTCCCGCCGAGGCTCGCGATGAAGGCCGACTGGTCGTCGAGCGCGGCATGCCCTTCGAGGCCCTCGGCGGTGAACACCTCGTCCCAGTAGTCGGTGATCCGCCCGCGGGTCCAGCGGTAGCGGCGGCGGCTGGCCAGGCCCGACGGCCGGGCGTGGGTGGCGGCGAAGAACGGCTCGGCGGCCGGCGCGCGCCAGTCGAGCAGCAGCCGTCGCCCGGTGCTGTCGGTGAGCCCGAGCCGGCCGATGTAGACGGGCTCGCCGCCGTCCGCGCCGACCACGCGCCCGAGGCACAGGTCCAGGCCGAAGCGGCGCAGGGTGCGCAGCCGGGCGGAGACGCGGTGGATCTGCTGGTCCCGCTCCAGCGCCTCCCGGCCGCTGCCGCCCGGCGCCCGGCGCAGGACGTCGAGCTGCTCGGACAGCTCGGCGACGGCCTGCTCCAGGCTCTCCGCCACGGCGGCGAAGTGCTCCTCGTCGGCGGCGATCAGAGCGGGGTCGTTCTTGGCGGAGAGGTCGTCGGACAGGGCGAAAACGCTGGTGAGGGCGGTCATGGTCGTTGATTCTGAGCCACGAGGGGGGCCTTGCGGCAAGGCCCCCCATGCGCTATACGTTAAGAAGGGCGAGGAACGGTGGACCGTTCTCGCCCTTCGTGTTGTCGCGCTCGCACCCGGCTACGACTGCCGGTCCCCGAACGCCCCCAGGATCCGCTCCGCCGCGAGCGTCGCCGTCAGCTCCCCGTCCCGCACCTGCCGCTCCACCTCCGGCGTGAGCGCCCGGACGGCCGGATCGGCGTGGAGCCGCGCGAGCAGCTCGTCGCGGACCATCTGCCAGGTCCAGTCGACCTGCTGCTCCCGGCGCCGGGCGGCGAGCCGGCCGGTTGCGTCGAGCAGCGTACGGTGCTGCTCCAACCGGGCCCACACCTCGTCGAGCCCGGTCGACTCGCGGGCGCTGCAACTGAGCACCGGAGGCGTCCAGATGGCGTCCCGGCCGTGCATCAGCCGCAGCGCGCCCGCCAGTTCACGGGCGGCGGCGCGGGCGTCGGGCGCGTGCGCGCCGTCCGCCTTGTTCACGGCGACCACGTCCGCGAGTTCCAGGACACCCTTCTTGATGCCCTGCAGCTGGTCGCCGGTCCGGGCGAGCGTGAGCAGCAGGAAGGAGTCGACCATGTCGGCCACGGCCGTCTCCGACTGCCCGACGCCGACCGTCTCGACGAGGATCACGTCGTACCCGGCGGCCTCCATCACCACGATGGACTCGCGGGTCGCCTTGGCGACGCCGCCGAGCGTGCCGGCGCTGGGGGAGGGCCGCACGAAGGCGGCCGGATCCACCGCGAGCCGTTCCATCCGCGTCTTGTCGCCGAGGATCGAGCCGCCGGTGCGGGTGGAGGACGGGTCGACGGCGAGGACCGCGACCCGGTGCCCGAGGCCGGTCAGCATGGTGCCGAAGGCGTCGATGAAGGTCGACTTGCCGACGCCGGGCACGCCGCTGATCCCGATCCGCCGGGCCCGGCCGCCGTACGGCAGCAGCCGGGTCAGCAACTCCTGGGCGAGCACCCGGTGCTGGGGCCGGGTGGACTCCACGAGGGTGATGGCGCGCGCCACGAGGGCGCGCTTGCCGTCCCGTACACCCTTCTCGTACGTGTCGATGTCGATGGCCATGGGATCAGGCGTCGTGCCCCAGGTCGGCCGCGAGCCGGCGCACCAGGTCCGCGGCCGCGTCCGGGATGACCGTGCCGGGCGGGAAGACCGCGGCGGCGCCCATCTCCAGGAGGACCGGCACGTCCTGGGGCGGGATGACCCCGCCGACCACGATCATGATGTCCTCCCGGCCCTCCGCGGCCAGCTCGTCCCGCAGCGCGGGGACGAGCGTGAGGTGACCGGCCGCCAGGGAGTTGACGCCCACGATGTGGACGTCCGCCTCGACGGCCTGCCGGGCCACCTCGGCCGGCGTCTGGAAGAGCGGGCCGACGTCGACGTCGAAGCCCAGGTCGGCGAAGGCGGTCGAGACCACCTTCTGGCCGCGGTCGTGCCCGTCCTGGCCCATCTTGGCGACCAGGATGCGGGGCCGCCGGCCCTCGGCCTCCGCGAAGGCGTCCACCAGGGCCCGGGTGTCGTCCACGTTCGGGGACGCGCCTGTCTCGTTCCGGTACACGCCGGAGATCGTACGGATCTGCGCCGCGTGCCGCCCGTACACCTTCTCCAGGGCGTCCGAGATCTCGCCCACCGTGGCCTTCGCGCGGGCGGCGCGCACGGCCAGTTCGAGCAGGTTGCCCTCGCCGCCGGCGGCCCGGGTGAGGTCGTCGAGCGCGTCCTGGCAGGCGCGTTCGTCGCGCTCGGCGCGCAGCCGGCGCAGCTTGTCGATCTGCTGGGCGCGCACGGAGGAGTTGTCGACCTTCAGCACCTCGATCTGCTCGTCGCCGTCGACGCGGTACTTGTTCACGCCGATGACCGGCTGCCGCCCCGAGTCGATGCGGGCCTGGGTGCGGGCCGCGGCCTCCTCGACGCGCAGCTTCGGGATGCCCGCGTCGATGGCCTGCGCCATGCCGCCGGCCGCCTCGACCTCCTGGATGTGCTGCCAGGCCCGGCGCGCCAGGTCGTACGTGAGCCGCTCCACGTACGCGCTGCCGCCCCACGGGTCGATGGTCCGGGTCGTGCCCGACTCCTGCTGGATGAGCAGCTGGGTGTTGCGGGCGATGCGCGCGGAGAAGTCCGTCGGCAGGGCGAGCGCCTCGTCGAGGGCGTTGGTGTGCAGCGACTGGGTGTGGCCCTGGGTGGCCGCCATCGCCTCCACGCAGGTGCGGGTGACGTTGTTGAAGACGTCCTGGGCGGTGAGCGACCAGCCGGAGGTCTGCGAATGGGTGCGGAGCGAGAGCGACTTGGGGTTCTTCGGGTCGAACTGCCTGACCAGCTTCGCCCAGAGCAGCCGGGCCGCCCGCAGCTTGGCGATCTCCATGAAGAAGTTCATGCCGATCGCCCAGAAGAACGACAGGCGCGGCGCGAACGCGTCCACGTCCAGGCCCGCCTCGCGCCCGGCCCGCAGGTACTCGACACCGTCGGCGAGGGTGTACGCCAGCTCCAGGTCGGCCGTCGCGCCGGCCTCCTGGATGTGGTAGCCGGAGATGGAGATCGAGTTGTAGCGGGGCATGTTCCGCGAGGTGAAGGCGAAGATGTCGGAGATGATCCGCATCGACGGCTTCGGCGGGTAGATGTAGGTGTTGCGGACCATGAACTCCTTGAGGATGTCGTTCTGGATGGTCCCGGCGAGCTTGTCCGCGGAGACGCCCTGCTCCTCCGCCGCCACGATGTAGAGCGCGAGCACGGGCAGCACCGCGCCGTTCATCGTCATCGACACCGACATCCGGTCCAGCGGGATGCCGTCGAAGAGCTGGCGCATGTCGTAGATCGAGTCGATCGCCACGCCCGCCATGCCGACGTCGCCCGTGACGCGCGGGTGGTCGCTGTCGTAACCGCGGTGCGTCGGCAGGTCGAAGGCGACCGACAGGCCCTTCTGGCCCGCCGCCAGGTTGCGCCGGTAGAAGGCGTTGGACTCCTCGGCGGTGGAGAAGCCCGCGTACTGCCGGATCGTCCACGGCTGGTTGACGTACATCGTCGGGTACGGGCCGCGCAGATACGGCGCGACGCCCGGATACGTCCCGAGGAAGTCCAGGCCCTCCAGGTCACGGCCGGTGTAGAGCGGCTTGACCGGGATGCCCTCCGGCGTCTCCCACGTCAGGTCGGCCCCGCCCGACGCCCGCTTGAGGGCGGCCCGCCACTCCTCGGCGCTGCCCGCCGCGGAAGGGGACCCGAGGCCGATCCCGGTGAAGTCGGGGATTCCCATCACGACACTCCCATGCGGTCGAGGGCGGCGGAGAGGACGGCGACGGCGTCGCACCCCGCGAAGACGTACGAGTCGACACCCGCGTACGAGGCGGGGCGGCCGGCCAGCGACACGTGCCCGGCCCCGGCGGCCCGCAGCGCGGCGGCCTCGGCCTCGGCGCGCTCCTCGTACAGGGCGTCGCTGGAGCACAGGCACGCCTCGGCGGCACCGCTGTCCGCGAAGGAGCCCTCGGTGACGGGCTCGATGCCGCCCGCCTGGAAGAGGTTGGCGGCGAAGGTGAGCCGGGCGGTGTGCGCGGCGGCGGAGCCGAGCGCGGCGAGGTAGACGCGCGGGCGGGCGCCGGTCGCGGCGAGATGGGCGTCGGAGCGGGCGCGCAGCGCCTCGTACGCCTCGTCGCGGCGGACACGGGGGAGGCCGCCCGTCGGTGCGGCGGGGGCGGGTTCACGGACCACCGGCTTCTCGCCGAGGTGCGGGAACTCGCTGACACCGGTGACGGGTTCGCGGCGCTTGGCGAGCCGCTTGGTGCGCGCCTCCCAGGTCGCGGCGAGCCGCTCGCCGACCCGGCCGGAGCGCAGCGCGGCCGCCTGGCCGCCCGAGCCCTCGATCTCTTGGAAGAACTCCCAGGCGGCGTGGGCGAGTTCGTCGGTCAGCCGCTCCACGTACCAGGATCCGCCGGCCGGGTCGATCACCCGCGCGAGGTGCGACTCCTCGACGAGGATCGTGGAGGTGTTGCGGGCGATCCGGCGCGCGAAGGCGTCCGGCAGGCCGAGCGCGTGGTCGAACGGGTGGACGGTGACGGACTCGGCGCCGCCGACCCCCGCGGCCAGCGTGGCGACCGTGGTCCGCAGCATGTTCACCCACGGGTCCCGGGCCGTCATCATGACGGACGAGGTCACCGCGTGCTGCAGCTGCGCCCCGGCCGCCGGAGCGCCGCAGGCCTCCGCGACGCGCGCCCACAGCCGGCGCGCGGCGCGCAGCTTGGCGATCGTCAGGAACTGGTCGGCGGTGGCCGCGTACCGGAACTCCAGCTGCCCCAGGGCCTGCTCGACGCTCAGCCCGCCGTCGGTGAGCGCCCGGAGGTACGCCACACCGGTGGCGAGCGAGCAGCCGAGCTCCTGCGCGGCCGAGCCGCCCGCCTCGTGGTACGGCAGCGCGTCCACGGTCAGGGCGCGCAGTCCCGGGTACGACTCGGCGCTCAGCCGGGCCAGCGCGACCGTGGCGGCGAACGTGTCGCCGTCGTACGCCGAGCCGGTCCGCGCCTCGGTGCCGAGCGGGTCGGCGCCGAGGTTGCCCCGGGCTGCCTCGGGGGCCACCCCGCGCCGCTCGTAGAGGCCGAACAGCTCCGCGGCCGCGGCGGCGGTGTCGGCTCCGGCGTCCAGGACGACCGGCGCCAGGTCCAGGTACACGCCGCGCAGCGCCCGGTCCAGGTCGGCGACGGGGATCCCGCCGGCGCCGACGGCCAGCCACAGCGACGTGACCCCGTTCTCCAGGTCCGTGAGCACCGCCTCGCCGTCGGCCACGGCGTGCCGCTGCCGCACGTCCCAGCCGCCGGCGGTGTTGCCCTCGGCGCGCCCCGCCCGTACGAACGGGGCGAATCCGGGCAGCCCGGCGTCCGGCGCCGCGTCCCCGGCCGTGTACAGCGGCCGGGCACTCAGCCCGTCCTCCAGGGCGCTCGCCAGCGCCTCTTCGGCGTCGCTCTCGGGGACGTCCCTGCCCGACCTGCTCAGCACGCCCGCCACGAGGCGCTGCCACTGCGCATGGGTCGCTGCGGGGAAGTCGGCGGCCAGCGAAAGGCCGTCGTCAGGCAGCACAGTCATGTCCGGATGCTAGCCAGACGCACAAAGGAGCAGTACGCCGATCAACTGTGACCTTGACCTCCTTGATTGCGCGCGGCACTCCATGCATGGGGTCAGGCCGCGGGGCCCAGGTCGCCGTCGAGGAGCGTCTGCGCGATCCGGGGCCGGTCCCACAGCGCCAGGATCTCGTTCGCGAGGTCCACGACCGGCAGGTGGTCTCGGCCCCGCTCCGCGATGGCGGCGGCCTTCAGGCCGCGGGGGACGGCTCCGGCGTCCAGGAGGGCGCGCCACTCTCCCGCGCCGAGCTCCAGGAACTCAAGACCGGTGAGGCCGGCGACCTCAAGGGGGTCGGCCAGCGCGCCGGGCGAGGCGGTCAGTGTACGCAGGCGGGGCAGCCCGGCGACGGGCGCGAGACCGAACGGCGCGCCGTCACCGTCCGGGGCCGCGACGGTCAGCACCTCCAGGGCGGGATGCGCGGCGGCCTCGACGCTCGCCAGACCTCCGGTGCCGACCCTGGCCACGGCCGGCTGCTGGTCCCGGCGGCTGCCAGGACCTTCCTCCCGCAGCCGGCCCAGCACGAAGTCGGTGAGGGAGTCGGCGACGAGCTCGGCGCCGAGGCTCTGCTCGTGGTCGACCAGGACGACCTGCCCGAGGTGCCCGCCGGGGCCGGGTGTCAGGTCGACCGCGAACGTGTCGCCGCCGTTGCTGCCGAAGCCGATCCAGCCCGGTGACCCGGCCAGAGCCTGCACCGCGGCGTCGGGTGCGGCGCAGACCGCCCGCGTCGCGCAGAAGCCCCAGCGGGAGTGTCGGAGCGCGCCGTCGATGCTGAACAGGTCGTCCAAGCCGCACAGTTCGCAGCCGACCGCACCTTCGACGCGGACCGCCGCGTCGAAGTCGTCGCCCCAGTCCACCCGCGCCACCCGGTAGAGCACCTTGAGCTCCTCGGACAGCGTCACACCGAGCCGCGCCTCGGCGGCGGCGATCTCCTCCTCCGTCACACCGACGGCTCCGGGCAGCCGTTCGCGCAGCGTCCGCTCCAGCAACTCAGGATCCGCCGAAGGCGCGGGCACCGCCCCGGGCACCGGATCGGGACGACGGAGCCAGGGCTCGGGAAGAGCGCCATCCACCAGGACGAGCACCCCCTGGTCCGGGTAGCCGACAGCCGCTTCCACGGCCGGGCTCGGCCAGACCAGCCCGAGCCTGGTCCTCCCGTCCGGCCGGACCTCCGCCCGGAACGCGACCTCCTCGACGCCGCCGCGCGCGAGCTCCCGCTGTATCTCCCGCACCGCGGCCCGCGCCGTCGCCGACATGGCTCCCGGGTGGGCAAGGCTCCAGCCGGTCCGCCGGATGCGTCCTGCCACCCGCGCCGACCGGCCTGCACGCCGCTCCGTGTCCTGGCCCAGCATGAGCCGCAGCACGGGCTCCCAGGTCGCGAAGGTGTGCAGCGATGACGAGGGGAGTGTCTGATCCACCATGCGGCAGACCGTACGCGGAGCCACTGACAGTGGGATGCGTGACGGCCGTATCGGACCTAGCCCTGACGGGCGGCCCGAACGATCCGGCCCACGAGGGCGGCGGCCTGCTCCGGATGCCGTCCCAGCCATGCGCCGAGCCCCTCCCGCACGGCCTGCTCGACGCAGCGGCGCACCGCGGTGCCGCCGAGCACCCCACGCGTGGCGCCGTGGAACTCGGGAGTGTCCAGCTTCACCGACACGACCGCTGTGAGGCCCACGCCGACGTGGGCGGCGCCCGGGTCGGGGTCCGCCGGGGCGAGCAGCCGCTGCTCGCGCGCGTACGCGCCGACCGCGGCGGCCATGCCGTCGCGGAACCCCTCCTCGTGCGTGCCGCCGTGAGGGGTGGGGCAGCTGTTGGCGAAGCTCCGGAGCTGTTCCTCATGGGGGTCGCTCCAGCGCAGGGCCACCTCGACGGAACCCGCCATGCGTGGGTCCTCGTGCTCGAAGGCGACGACGTCCAGGTGTGCCCCGATCCTCCCGTCCAGGAACGCCACGAAGTCCCGTGCCCCGCCCGGATACCGCAGCCGCTCCGAGCGCGGAGCGCCGCCCGGAGCGCGTTCGTCGGTCAGCGTGATGTCCAGGTCCCGGTTCAGGAAGGCCAGTTCCCGAAAACGCTCCGCGAGCGCGTCGTAGCGGAACTCGACCGTCTCGAAGATCTCCGGGTCGGGGCGAAACGTGATCTCGGTTCCGCTTCCGCTCGCCGGACCGGCGGCGGTGGGCGGGGCGAGCGCGACGCCTCGCGCGTATTCCTGGACCCAGCGCGTCCCGCCGCGCCGCACCTCGGCCCTGAGGCGGCTCGACAGGGCGTTGGTGACGAACGGCCCGACACCGGCGAGTCCCACCGGTACGTCTCGGCGGCCGTACGGCCGCGCCCCGGCGTAGAACGTCGTCAGCAGGGCTTCGAGACCCCGCCCGTCGGAGTCGCCGTCGGTGTCCGCGTCATCGGCCACGCGTACGCCTCCGTCGGCCAGGAGGGTGACGGCGACCGAGCGGGCGCGGCCCGCCACGACCTCGTTCACGGCCCGGTCGGCGACCTGGAACACGAGCTGATGCAGCCCGTGTCGGCCGGTCGACCCGACGTACATGCCGGGCCGCTTCCGAATCGCCTCCCACCCCTCCAGCACCTGAATGCGGGTGGCGTCGTACGTGTGGGCGTCCTCGCTCACGAAGTCCCCTCCGACAAAGTCCGGTTGTGCCGGCCAGCCTAGGTCGAATCGAGAAGAACAGCAGGTCAGGGAGGTTTCGCCGAGGGGATGAGGCGCAGCGGGAGGGCCTGTCGGCGGTCGCTCGGCGTCAGGACCCGCACCCCGGTCCCGCAGTCCGGCCGAGAGCCCGTTCTGGCCCTGCCGGCCCTGTTCTCCGGCGGTCCCGACGCCCCGAATCGGACGGAATCCGCACGCGGGCGGCAACCTCGCGTTCCCCCACCCACACGGGCGAGTGACGCACAGCCGCAAGGGTCCGCGGGAGCGCTCCACCCGGGCCACGCGTACCTAGACTCCGGCCACATGTCCCTCTGGCTGCTCAACCACTTCAGCACCTTCACCCTGACGGTCTTCACCGTCGGTGCCACGGTCGTCCTCGCCGTCGTCGGCAGCCTGCTGCTCCGGCGCCGGTACCCGTCGCTGGCGCAGGGGGAGCACAACGACATGGTCGGGGTGACGCTGGGGATGTTCGGGGCGATCTACGGGATCATCCTCGCGTTCGTCATCGTCACGCTCTGGACGCAGCTGGACAGCACGCAGACGATCGTCGCCACCGAGGCGACCGACGTCGCCCTCATCGCCCGGGACGGCGCCGCCTTCCCGGCACCCGTCCGGGAGGACCTGGACAGCGCGCTCAGTGGTTACGTGCACGCTGTGGTGGACCAGCAGTGGCCCAGGATGCGGGCGGGGCAGCCGAGTTACGGGGCCACGGAGAGCCATCTGGTGAACGCCTTCGAGGTGCTGCAGGGGTACGACCCGAAGGGGCCGCGCGAGGAGGTGTTCTACGAGCAGGCCGTCGGCCACCTCAACGACGTCGCGGGGCAGCGGCGGGCCCGGCTGAACATGGCCGAGCAGGAACTCCCGCCGCTGCTGCAGCTCCTGGCGTTCGGCGGGGCGATCGTGCTGATCCCGCTCACCTTCCTCTACGGCATGCGCAAGCTGCGGATCCAGCTGCTCTTCGTCGCCTCGGTCGCCGGGCTCATCGGCTTCAGCCTGCTCCTGGTCGTGGTCCTCGACCGCCCGTTCGCCGGCGACCTCAGCGTGAGTCCGGCGCCGTACAAGGAGGGAGCGCTGGCCCGCTACTGGGATCCGGCGCAGACGGGTGTGGGGGCGGGGCCTGCGGCCGGGGAGCCCGCGCACCGGTGACCCGGGGCGCGGCGGCCGTGCTGTCGCCCGGCACCAACTCCGGCAGGAGCAGCCGCGGTTCGCGGCCCGTGGGCGTTCCGTTCCTGGTCGCCCGCAGGAGCAGCTCCACGGCCTGCCGGGCCATCTGACGCTTCGGCAGCACCACGCTCGTCAGCGGGGACCGGGACAGCAGGCCCTCGGGCGTGTCGTCGTAGGCCACGACCGACAGGTCGTGCGGCACGCGCAGTCCCGCCGCGCGGGCCGCCTCCACGGCCGCGGCCGCGAGCACGTCGTGGGTGGCGAAGAGGGCCGTCGTGTCCGGGGCCGCGCGCAGGGCGGCGCGGGCCGCCGCGAGGCCGCCCTGGAAGGTGGGTGCGGCGGCGGTGTGGACGGCGCTGTCTGGCACGGCGATGCCGTCCTCGGCGAACGCCCTCCGGAAGCCCTCCACCCGTACGGTGTGCGCGGGGCTTGCCAGGACCGCCACGCGCTCGTGCCCGAGCTCGCGCAGATGGCGGCCGGCCAGGCGCCCGCCGTGCGTGTAGTCGAACGTGACGACCGGGAACCCCTCGGGCGGCGCCGCCTCCCACGCGCACAGCACCACCGGGAAGCGGGCGCCGGCCAGCAGCGGCAGATGGCCCGTCAGCCCCTGGTCGCCGGCGATCAGGAGGGCGTCGACGGAGCGGCTGGTGAGGCTCGCCAGATGCCGGCGGGCCCGCTCCCCGTCGAGCCGCGTGGTGCACAGGAGCAGGTGGTGGCCGCGCTCCTCCAGGGCGTCCTCGACCTCCTCGACCACCTCCGCGTAGAACGGCGTCGAGACGGTCGGCACGAACAGGCCGACCGTGCGGGTGCTGCCCGTCGCCAGCGAGCGGGCGACGAGGTTCGGCACGTAACCGAGCTCGGCGATCGCGGCGCGCACCCGCGCCTCAGTGGCCGGGCGGACGCCGACGCGCCCGGTCACGACGTTGGACACGGTCTGCTTGGTGACACCGGCGCGCTCCGCCACGTCCTGCATGGTCACCATGGCCCGCCCCCGTCCTGCCCCCGTCGAACCGCTCGCACGGGCTCGCAACGTAGCCCCGCCCGATCTCGTGGTCAAGGACGCCCGCCCCCTTGTTTTACCGGTCAAAGAACCCCTAGGGTCCGTGCCACCAACGGCGCCGCGTGGTCCGCACGACTTCGAACACCCCCTCCGACAGGGAGTACTCGTGACACTTCCGCGCAGCACATTCGCGGGCAGACTGACCGGTGCGCTCGCCGCCGCGGCGCTCGCCCTCGCGGCCGGCGGCACGCTCGCCACGCCGTCGTCCGCCACGGCCGCGTCCGCCGGCGCCGGCAACACCGCCACGACCGGCACCGCCACGTACACCGTCACCGTGGGCGCCAAGGGCTCCTGGACCCACCCCGACGACACCCCCGCCGCCCCCTACGTCGACAAGGACGGCACCTTCTACTTCCAGCAGTCCCACGCCCTCTACGGGGCGAACGACTCACGCCAGTGGAACTTCTTCACCGGCGGGAACATCGACACCGCCGCCCGGTCCGGCACGATCAGCGACGCGGTCGACCCGGCCAACTCGAACGACCGCAACAACGACACCACGTGGCGCTGCAACAACAGCCCCACCGGCGTCGAGTCCACCCAGGCGCCCGCCGGCAGCGGCTACGCCCACCGCAACTACTGCGACCTGGCCGGGGTCTGGGTCGACCCGGACACCGGCGACTGGTACGGCCTCGTGCACAACGAGTTCACCCCGCAGCCCTTCGGCGACGGCGTCCACTACGACGGCATCGACTACGCCGTCTCCACCGACCAGGGCCGCACCTGGACCGTGAAGGACCACGTCATCACCTCGCCGTACAGCACCAGGCGCGGCGACACCACCGCCTTCCCGCAGCAGACGTACCACTACGGCACCGGCGACCCGCGGCTCTTCGTGGACACCGCCTCCGGCTACTTCTACGCCTTCTACGGCTCCCGGATCGTGAACAAGGGCGGCGGCTGGGCCGCGTTCTACGGCCATGTCGCCCGCTCTCCGATCTCCTCGAAGATGGCCCGCGGCTCCTGGCAGAAGTGGTACGGCGGCGCCTGGACGCAGCCCGGCGTCGGCGGCCGCGAGAGCACCATGGTGCCGGTCGGCGCGAGCAGCACCACGGGGTACGTGCCGACGGCGAAGGAGTACGACCCCGCCAACGCGGGCACGGTCAGCCAGCAGGTCGCGGCCGGCCTGACGCCCCCGACCTCGCCGCTGTTCGTCATGGACATCACGTACAACGCGTACCTCGGGCTCTACATCGGCGAGCCGCAGGCCGTCGACCAGAGCGGCAACGCGCCCCAGGAGCTCTACGCCACCGACGACCTCACCACCCAGAAGTGGTTCAGGCTCGGCGACACCGGCAGCTACAAGACGGCCTCCTGGTACCGCTGGTTCCTCGACAGCGGCAACCGGACCGCGTCCGGCATCGTCGGCCGGAACTTCCGCGCGTACTGCTCCTTCGGCTGCTCCGGCGGCTCCAGCAGCGAGTACGTCAACCTGAGCATCGACACCAGCGCGCCCGCCGCGCCCGTCGACACCACCAAGACCTACCGCATCGCCAACGCCGACGGCCGCGTCCTCGCCCAGGCCGCCACGGGCAGCCCGGCCACCACCTCGCTGCCCGCCGCCACCGGCTCGGCCCTGGAGTCCTGGACCTTCACCGCCAAGGGCGACGGCTCCTACCGCATCGCCAACGCCGCCAGCGGGCAACTGCTCGGCGTCGACGCCTCCGGCACCGGCGGCCGCGCCTGGGGCGCCAAGCCGACGGTGGGCCCGGCGGGCGCGGGCGGCTCCACCGTGGGCCAGGAGTGGTTCGTCGTCCGGGGCGCCTCGCCGACGGACAACGCCGCCACCGGCACGTACAAGCTCGTCAACCGCTACAGCGGTCTCGTCGTCGGTCTGTCCGCCGACACCTCGCGCACCGCCGAGACCACGCCCGTGCGCAGCTGGACCAACAGCACCGGCAACGCGGTGGGCGGCAGCCGCACGGCGGGGGAGCAGGCCCTCACGCTGACGGTGACCGGCACCGCCACCACCGACCTGAACGGCGTGCACACCCTCACCACCGGCGGCAAGGCGCTCGACGACCCCAACAGCAGCACGGCGGACGGCACGCAGCTCATCACCTGGAACGCGAACGCCGGCGCGAACCAGAAGTGGACCTTCACCCAGCAGTCCGACGGCACCTACGAGCTCAGGAACGGCGCCTCCGGACTGTGCGCCGACATCGACGGCGGTTCCACCAGCGCCGGCGCCCGCGTCATCCAGTGGCCCTGTCACGGCGGCACCAACCAGCGCTGGACCGTCACCCGGCTGTCCTCCGGCGCCTACACCCTCGCCTCGGCGAAGAGCGGCCTGCTCCTGACCACGGCGTCGACCGCGAACGGCGCCCTGGTCACCCAGCAGCCGGACACGGGCAGCGCGTTGCAGCAGTGGACGCTCGGCTGACGGGCCGGTCCTCCCCGGCTTGAGCGTCGACACCCCTTGATAGTTCAATAGTTGCGCAAGCTTTGAAGTCGCGACGCGGGGGTGGACGACATGACGGACCAGGAGAGCGCGCTGCTCCTCGGCGGCCCCGCGAGCGGCATGCGCGTGACGGTGACCGGCCGTCCGCGCATGCTGCTCGTGACCTACCCCTGCCCGGTCGACGAGACCGACGCCGCGGTGCGGGTCGACGCCTTGCACGTCTACCGGCTCGACCCGCACCCGGTGGACGGACCGCCCCGGTACGGCTACGACCCCGCCAGCCCGTAAGGGGCCTCGCGGCGCCGCGCGACGCGCAGCGCCACGGCGTACAGCGCGAGGACGGCGGCCAGCAGCACGTAGGACGACGACGGCAGCGGGGCCATCGCCAGCATCGGCCCCAGGGGGGTCAGGGGCAGCACGAGGCCGACCGCCGCGAGGGCGGCGGCCGCGCGGCGGACCGGGCCGGGCGGCGCGCCGTCGCCGCGGATGCCGCGCAGCACCACCATGACCAGCGCCTGGGTGAGCAGGTTCTCCGTGAACCAGCCCGCGTGGAAGAGCTCCTGGGCCCGGTCCGACGTCCAGGTGCTGAGCACGAGCACCGCGAAGGTGGCCACGTCCGCGACCGCGTTGAGCGCTCCGAAGCCCGCGATGAAGCGCAGGAAGCCGCGGTGCCGCAGCCGGACCGGGCGCCGCAGCGCGGCCGGGTCGGGGCGGTCGTAGGCGAAGGCGAGCTGGGCGGCGTCGAAGCACAGGTTCTGCACGAGGACCTGGGCCGGCAGCATCGGCAGGAACGGCAGCAGGAGCGCCGCCGCGAGCATCGCCGTGACGTTGCCCAGGTTCGACGACAGCGTGACGCGCAGATACGTGGCGATGTTCGCGCCACAGAACCGGCCCGCCGCGACCGCGTGGTCGACCGCCGCCAGGTCCTTCTCGGCGAGGACCACGTCCGCCGTCTCCCGTACGACGTCGACGGCGCCCTTCGGACAGATGCCGACGTCCGCCGCGTGCAGCGCGGGCACGTCGTTGGCGCCGTCGCCGAGGAACCCGGTCACCTGGCCCGCCGCGCGCAGGGCGGCCACGATCCGCGCCTTGTGCTCGGGGGCGCAGCGCGCGAAGACGGTCGTACGGGAGACGGCCTCGGCGAGCGCGGCGTCGTCGAGCCGGTCGACGTCCCCGGCGGTGAGCACCCGGCCCGGATCGAGGCCGAGTTCACGGCAGGTGTGGGCGGCGGTGCCCGGATGGTCGCCGGTCAGGATCCGCACCGCGACGCCCCGCTCGGCGAGACTGCCGAGCGCCGCGGCCGCCGTCGGGGCGAGGGCGTCGCGCAGCACGACGAAGCCGAGGAAGGCGAGGCCCCGCTCGTCGGCCGGTGTGTACTCCCGGCGGCGGGCCGGGCGGTCGGCGAGCGCCACCGCGAGCAGCCGGGCCCCCGTGTCCGCCTCCCGCGCCGCCCACGCGAGCAGCCGCTCGCGCTCGGCCCCGTCCAGGACGCACCGTTCGAGCACCTGCTCCACCGCGCCCTTGACCACCAGGATGTCCGTGCCGAGCCGGCCCGGCCGGCGCACGACGGCGGTCGCCAGGCGCCGTACCGGATCGAAGGGCAGCGCGGCCACGCCGTCGCAGTCGTCGAGCGGGTCGTCCAGCGGGACCGCACCGCCCGCGCTGCCCGCGACGGCATCGGCTGCGTCGAGGACCGCCTCGTCGAGGGCGTCGGGAGCGGGCAGTTCGGCGAGCTGGAGCGTCCACCAGGCGTTGACGCCGGCCCAGCGCAGCACCTCGGGCGCGTCCCGGCCGTGCGCGTCCACCGCCCGCACGACGACCGGCCGGTCCTGGGTCAGGGTGCCGGTCTTGTCCAGGCAGAGCGTGTCGACCGCGCCGAGGTCGTGCAGCGCGGGCAGCCGCTTCACGATCACCTTGTGGCCGCGGGCGAGCCGGGCGGCTCCCCGGGCGAGCACGGTCGTCACCACGACCGGCAGCATCTCCGGCGTCAGCCCGACCGCCACCGCCACCGCGAAGGGCAGCGTCTCCAGGCCGCGCCCGTGCAGCGCGGCGCCCGCCATGAGCACGAGCGGCGGGGTGAGCAGCATGAAGCGGATCAGGGTCCAGGAGATGCCGTGCACCGCCTGCTCGAAGGCACTGTCCCGGCGCCGCCCGGCGGTTCGCTCCTGCCCGTGCCCGTGCCCGTGCCCGCGCCCGTGCCCGTGCCCGTGCCCGTGCGCGGAGGCGAAGCGGGTGCGGGCGCCGGTGGCGACGACCACGGCCGTCGCGCTGCCGTACGCCACGCTGCTGCCGAGGAAACACAGGTGCGGCCGGTCGAAGGGGCCCGGTCCGGCCCCGTCGGGCGCGTCGAGCGGATGCTTGGCGACCGGCGCCGACTCGCCGGTGAGTGCCGCCTCGTGCACGCGCAGACCGCTGGCGCGTAGGAGCCGTACGTCGGCGGGCACCAGGTCGCCGGGGCCGAGCCGGACGACGTCGCCCGGCACCAGCTCCGTCGCCGGGATCTCCCGGGGCGGCGGCGCCGGCCCGTCGGGCGCCGGGCGGCGCAGCACCGTCGCGGTCGCGGCCACCGACTCGCGCAGCGCGGCCACGGCCCGGTCCGCCCGGTGCTCGCCGGTCGAGCGCAGCAGACAACTGACCACGACCAGGGCGAGGATCACGCCGCCCGTGCCCCAGGCGGCGACGGCCGTCGATATCAGGCCCAGGCAGAGCAGCACCGCGGTGAACGGGTCGCGCAGCGCGCGCAGGAAGCGCCGCGGCCGGGACACCGGACGTAAGGCGGGCAGCACGTTCTCCCCGTGCCGGGCGAGCCGCCGCTCGGCCTCCTCGTCGGTCAGGCCGCGCGGTCCGCTGTCGAGCCGGCGCAGCAGCTGGAGCGCGGTGAGCGAGGTGAGCGCTTCGGGTGCCGGGGCCGGTGCGGTCGTCTCAGGCACCGGTGCCATGGCGCCGTACCGGTGTGCGGGTGCTGAGCCGGCCCACCATCACCCGTACCACCGCCACCACGTCGGGATCGTCCACGGAGTAGACCTGCCGCCGGCCCTCGCGCCGGGAGCCGACCAGGCCCGCCAGCTTCAGCTTGGTCAGGTGCTGGCTGACGGCCGGCAGCGCGCCGCCGACGCGTTCCGCGAGCCCCGTCACGTCGCTCTCGCCCTGCGCCAGCGCCCACACGATGTGCAGCCGCGCGGGCGAGGAGAGCAGTCCGAAGGCGGCCGCGGCCTTCGCGAGGACCTCGGCCGGAGGATCCGCGAACCCGTCTGCGGCTCCGTCTGCGGCTCCTTCTGCGGCCCCGTCCGCGAACCCGCCCGCGACTGCCGCCACCCCTGCGCTCCTCTTCCGGCCCGGATCGAAGCCCCAAGTCTACGGGGGGACGCGCCGGCTACTGCTCGGCGAGGACGACCACGGCGTCCCGCGGGCCGAGCACCAGCGGGGCGGTCTTCGACGGGTTGAGGAAGATGCCGTAGGTGGGCGGCTCCTCGCTGTGCCGGGCGAGGCGGTAGCCGATCGCCGTCTCGCCCTCGCGCCGCGCCGCCTCGACGACCGTGGCGAAGTTGGCCTCGGCGCCCGGCACCACGTAGTCGGACGCCGGCTTGAGGTAGATCTCGGAGCCCTCCGGGTTGAAGAGGTCGGCGAAGACGTCGTACAGCGCGCGGTTCTCGGTCAGCTGGGTGAGCAGCAGGCTGATCACCTTGGTGCTGACGATGAAGTCGTCGGCCTTGGTGACCTGGGCGACCTCGCGGTTGGCGTCGTCGTTCATCTCCGTGACGATCGAGTACGGGTCGCCCAGCGCGTCCTCGATGTCGCGCAGGTGGAGCAGGGTGACGAGCGTCCGATCGTCGGCGGGGCCGGGGGCGACGGTGTCGTCGGAGAGGACGACGATGTGGCGGTAGCCGCCCAGGTCCAGGGCTTCGAGCGAGGAACGGCGGGTCGGCTCGCAGTACTTGTAGCCCACCGTCAGGTTCGTCACCGGCTGGTCGAGCGCGGTCTCCGGCCGGCGCGGCGCCGCTATGTCGAGGGTGGAGCCGGGCCACACGAAGCTGTCGAGCAGGGTGACGAGCTTGGCCGTCCGGGAGTTCTCGCCGATGAGCAGCGTGCGGTCGAGGGCGGGCGGCTGGGCGGGCGCCGAGGTGATGGCCTCCTCGACGACCCGGGGGCGGGTCCGGGCGGGCCGGATCAGCAGGTCGTCCTCCGCGATCACGAGGAGCTGGTCGCCGGCGTGGACGACGGTGTCCATGGCCGGATTGACGAGCACCTCCCCGCCGCTCCGGCGCAGCCCGGCCGGCGCCCCGATCTCGAAGGCGTGCAGGGCCTCCCCGTACGTCCTGCCGACGAGGGCCGGTTCCTCGCGGAAGTAGAACTCGTTGCCGACGAAGCTCAGCAGCTCGTTGAAGACGCCGGACAGGCCGGTCTGGCGGTGGGCCTGGGCGATGAGGCGTACGGCGATGTCCTCGGCGTCGATGACGAGCGCGCCCTCGCCCGCCGCGAGCCGGGCCGCCGCGAGGTTCTCCGAGTCGTGCACGGCGGCCACGATGTGCGGGCGGGCGCCCCGCCACGTACGGCTGTGCAGGAGCAGCAGGACCTTGATGACCTCGACGTCCCGGTCATGGCCCACGGACGGCAGCACCATGACCGACTTCGCGGTGTCCGGGCTGACCAGTTCCAGGTCGGTCCGCACGAGCGGGTTGCCGGAGCGGCAGATGACCCGGGTGCTGCCGGTGTCCGGGATCCGCGCCCGGATCGCGTCCTCCATCGCGACCTTGTCGCGGTCGGCGAGGATCACCACGCACGAGCGCCGCTCGCTCTGGTTGGCCTCGACCAGCTCGGCGACCACGGTGAAGACCTGGTCCGACCAGCCGAGCACGATGGTGTGTCCGCGCTCGATCAACTGCGAGCGTCCCTTGCGCAGTTGGTCGATCTTCTGGTTGAGACCGGTGGTCAGCACACCGATGAGCGCGCTGACGATGAAGATGCCGCCGATCGTGACGGCGAGCATCAGCCCGAGGAAGACGGGGCCGCCGGTGTCGCCGCCCATGGTGCCGGCGTCGAGCGTGCGCAGCAGGCTCATCCACGCGACGCCGAGCCAGCCGCCGTTGTCCTCGGCGTCGGTGTCCGTGAACGCCACGACCAGCGTGGACACGAGGGTGATGAGCAGCAGCGAGGCCAGCGCCAGCCAGCTGATCAGCGCGGGTGTGCCGCGGTCCATCGTCCCGTCGAACCAGTACCGAAACCGGGTCCGCAGCCTGTCGCGCACCGCCGTTTTCCTCCCCGTGACCGCCGCCGTGAGTACCGCGTGATCATTCTTTCACCCGGGGCTTCCGGCGCTTGACGGGGTCGTCGCACCGTTCCACCCGGTCCCGGCGGCCCTTGACAAACGGTCATGCTCCTGACAGCAGTGGGCTCTGCACCGACCGGAGCCGAACTCACCGCAGCACACCCACAGGGGGGCGATCAGCGCATGACCGAGCCTGAGAGCACGGGACACGACTACGACGTCGTCATCAGCGGAGCGAGTCTCGCCGGCAGCGCCGCCGCGATCCTGCTCGCGCGCCGCGGCGTCAGGGTCGCACTGCTCGAACGCCGCTCGGACCCCGAGGCGTACAAGGTGCTGTGCACCCACTCCCTCACGGCCAACGCCTACCCGGTCCTCGACGAACTCGGCCTCGTGCCGGCGCTGGAGAAGGCGGGCGCGGTCCGCAACGAGGCGCGCTGGTGGACGCGTTGGGGCTGGATCGAGCCGCACGCCGCGAAGGCGGGTCCCGAGCTGCCCTACGCGTACAACGTCCGGCGCAGCACCCTCGATCCGCTGATCAGGTCCCTGGCGGCGCGGACGCCCGGCGTCGAGCTGCTGCTCGGCCACCAGGTGACCGGTCTGGTCCGGGAGGCCGGGCGCACCGTGGGCGTCCGGGCGTCGGGCCCGGACGGCGCGCGCGAGATCCGGGCCCGGCTCGTCGTCGGCGCCGACGGCAAGGACTCGGCCGTGGCGAAGCACGCCGAGGTGCCGACGCGCAGGCACGAGAACGCGCGGTTCGGCTATCTGGCGCACTTCCGGGATCTCCCGCTGCCCGGCGGGATCGGCCAGACCTGGTTCCTCGAACCCGACATGGCGTACGCGTTCCCGAACGACGACGGGGTGACGGTCCTCGCCGTGCTCCCGGGCAAGAAGCGGCTGCCGGCCTTCCGGGAGGACCTGGAGGGCAGCTTCCACGAGTTCGTCCGCGCCCTGCCCGACGCGCCGCCCATCGACTGCGCCGAGCGCGTCTCGAAGATCATCGGCACGGTCGACTACCCGCTCGTCACCCGCGAGCCGACCGCGCCCGGCCTCGCGCTGATCGGCGACGCGGCCCTGACCGGCGATCCCCTGTGGGGAGTGGGCTGCGGCTGGGCGCTGCAGTCCGCGCAGTGGCTGGCGCAGGCGGTCGCCCCCGCCGTGACCGGCCGCGGCGACCTCGACCGGTCCCTCGCCGCGTACGCCCGCACCCACCGGCGCCGACTGCGCGGCCACCAGTCCGTCGCCGTCGAATTCGCCGCCAGGGCCCGCCCGTTCAACCCGGGGGAGCGGCTGATGTTCTCGGCGGCGGCGCGCGACGAGGCGATGGCGCGGCACATGTACCTGTTCGCGTCCCGGCTGATCGGTCCGATGCGCTTCCTGAACCCCGTCGCACTGGCCAAGGCCGTGGCCATCAACCTGAGGCATCGCGGCGCGGCCGCGTCACCGGCACGGCCCTGATCCCTCACGCCCGCGGGCCGCCAGGCGGTCGAGGTACCCCTGGACGAGTTTGGCGAGCGCGGGTCCATGCTCGTAGCCGAGCGGAGCGAGCTCCGGGGGCAGCACGTAGCCCTCGGGCATCCGCGCGTACGTCTGCTCCATGAGCTGCCGGTGGGCGTCGGCGAGCAGACCGGGCCAGTCGCCGGTCAGCGGCGGGCGCATGCGTGACTCGGCCGCGAGCGCGGAGTGGTGCGCCGCGGCCTCCTCGACGGCGTCGGCGGCGGACCGGTCGGCGATCGGCGCGCGGTCCGGCCGCCACGGCGCCAGCCACGGGCTCGGCGGGCCGCCCAGGACCTCGGCGGCGAGTTCCTGGGCGATCAGCGGGGAGGCGTGCAGCCCGTCGCGGTGGGTGCCGGTGGCCACCCACAGGCCCGGGCGCCCGGCGTTCCCCAGCAGCGGATGCCCGTCGAGGCCGACCGGGCGGTTGCCGTGATGGAGCCGGCCGACCCGGGCGCCGCTCAGGCCGTGGTGCAGCTGCCCGAGGCCCGCGTCGAGGAGGAAGCGCAGCGCCCCGGCGGTCGCTGCGTCGCCGGGATGCAGGGCGGGCGAGGCGGAGGCGCCGACGTACCAGCTCCCGTCGGCCTGCGGGACGGCGTGCAGTCCGCACGCGTACGCGCGGTTGGGCGTGCGCAACACCACCGGAGGCACGGGTCTCCCGGGCCGGAGGGTGACCGCCGTGCCTTCCGCGGCGACCACCGGCAGGACCGGCAGCTCCGGATCCACCCCGTCGAGCAGACCACCGGTCCACGCCCCGGCCGCCACGACCACCCGGTCCGCCCTGAACCTCCCCGCACGGGTGGCCAGTTCGTACGTGTCGCCGTCGGCCCGCAGCCGCCCGGACCCGACACGGCGCACGTTCGGCAGCGCACGCAGCGCCGCGTCCAGGTTCTCCAGCCAGCGCCGCGCGTCCAGGAACCGCTCCCGCGGCAGGAACACGGCCCGTAACGCCCGGTCGTTGTCGAGCGGCCGGTAACCGGGTACGTCGGCGGGGGAGACGTCCTCGACGGGCAGGCCGTGGCGCGCCCCGGCAGCCCGCACGGCCGGCAGCGCCGACTCGTCCAGCGGCCCGGACACCGCGTTGAGCAGCAGGTACGTCCCCGCCCCGTAGCCGTCCGGCCGCGCCGCCGTCCCGGCCCGCTCCCGTACCGCCGCGCGCCAGGCCGGCCAGCGCGCCGCCGCCTCCACGGCCATCCCCAGGCGCAGCTCCCCGTGCCGCGTCCGCACCCCCGCCGCCGTCACCTCGCCGAGCACCCCGAGCATCGCCCCGGCCGCCGACGACGCCCCCGGCCCGCGCCGCCCCGACACCACGACCCGCAGCCCGGGCTCGGCCGCCGCCACCGCGTACGCGAGGGAGCGCCCGAGCACCCCGGCACCCACGACCAGCACGTCCACGTCGGTCACGTCGGTCACGTTCACGTCCGCCACAGCGTCCCCTCCGTAGGCACCGGCTCACAGGCTTCCCCCGGCGCGCGAGGTCACACGCCCGGCGTCAGAGGCCCCCGGGGACCCTCGGCGTGCCCAACGCCGTGCGCGGCGCGCGGCCGACGCCGTAGCGCCCTGGGCCCCCGGACCGCCGGCAGCGTACGGGTCACGCCCAGGCGGTGCGGAGCTTCTCGTGGTGGGCGGCGAGCCAGGTCGCGAAGTCCTGGAGGGCCGGGTTGAGGTCACGTACGGCGGTGAGGTCCCGGGCCGCCGTGAAGCGGTGCTCGCAGTCGGCGTAGTACTGGAACATGTTGCCCGTCTCGTCGGCGCCGGGGAATCCCTGGGCCCGCCATGCGTCGGGGGTCAGCGGCCGGTAACTCACGGGTTCGCCGACCGACTCGGTGAGGGCCGCGGCCATGTCCGCCACCTTGAGGTGCTCGCCGGCGATGCTGACGGTGGCGGCGACGAGGTCGGTCCCGCGCCGGAGGACGGCGAGGGCGGTCCTGCCGATGTCCTCGACCGCGATGCCGGAGAGCCGCCTGTCGCCCATGGGGTAGGCGAGCAGGTGCACGCCGTCCTCGCCGCGCCGCGGGGCGAACGGGCCGAGCAGGTTCTCCCAGTAGAACGTCGTGCGCAGGAACGTCGTCGGCACGCCCTCCTCGGTGAAGTAGTGGTCCGCCTCCGCCTTGCCGTCGAAGTGGGGCACCTTGTAGTGGCCCTGCAGGGTCGGCATCCGCTCGTCGTCGAGGGGAACGCAGTCGCGGGTGTCCTCCAGCGTGGACCAGATCGCGTGCTGCACCCCCGCGTGCGAGGCGGCCCGGGCCACGGCGCGGGCCTGGGCCTTCTCGCGTTCGGCGGACATGTGCTCCCAGAAGTTCGTGACCACGAACGCGCCGTACGCGTGCTCGAAGGCCGGCGCCAGACCGGCCTCGTCGTCCATGTCGGCCCGGACGACCGCCACACCCAGCCGCTCGAGCTCCTGTGCCGCGTCGGATTCCGGGTGCCGGGTGACGGCACGGACCGCGAAGTCCCCGTCCCGGTCGGCCAGGACCGCCCTGACGAGACCACCGCCCTGCTGCCCGGTGGCACCGATCACGGTGATGATCCTCTTGTCGGTCATGATTCGATCGCCTCGCACGTCTTCCCCGGCGCGTTCCCTCCTTGCGCAGGGGCATGCACACGGGCATGCGCCTGGGACTGCGGCCATCAGCGGCCCGGACGGCCGCCGCCTGGTTCGACGAGGTCCTGCGGCGACCGGCGACCGGCGATCGGCGTCGTCCGTTCGACCGAACCCGATGCCCGGCGCGGGGGTGTTCCGGCGCCCGGTACCAAAGCCGGGCGGACCTTTCGGCCTCGGCGACGACGCCCCGCCGTTCCGATCGGACGACGATCGCGTCGAGACCCCGCTCGGTACGGCGGGAAGAACCGAAAGGCTGCCCCGCATGCGTCACGTCACCCGCCCGACCCTCGGCATCCTCGGCGGGATGGGCCCCCTCGCCACGGCCGACTTCTACCGGCGGCTCGTCGAACGCACCCCGGCGGGATCCGACCAGGCGCATCTGCCCGTCCTCATGTGGGCGGATCCGGGCGTCCCGGACCGGACGGCGGCGCTGCTCGGCGAAGGGCCTTCGCCCGTTCCCGCCCTCGTCGAGGGTGCCCGCTGGCTCCAGCGCGCCGGAGTCAGCTGCATCGCCGTCCCCTGCAACACCGCGCACGCCTACGTCGAGCAGCTGTCCAGGGCCACCGGCGTCGAGGTCCTCGACATGATCAGGGCCGCCCTCGAGGCAGCCGCCCGCCGCACGCCTGGGCTTGAGCGCGTGGGCGTCCTGGCGACCCGGGGGACGCGCCTGACCGGGCTGTACGAGCGGGCCGGCGCCCGGCTCGGGCTCGACGTGGTCCAGGTGTCCGGCCCCGTACAGGAGGAGTACGTGGACGCCGCCATCCGCGCGGTCAAGGGCGGCGCCGACCCAGCCGGGCCCGAACGCTGGATCGCCACCGCGACCGACAGCCTCAAGGAGCGGGGCGCGCAGGCGGTGGTCGCCGCCTGTACCGAGATACCACTGATCAGCTCGGCGGCATCCCGCGTGCTGCCGCTGGTCGACTCGACCGACGCCCTCGCCGAAGCCGCCGTCGCCCGCCTCTGGCGACCCACGAGCGCCGTTCGTATCGGCGAACGAACCAGCTGACGTATCCTCGTCCGCACGCACCACCTCGCAGGGCTGCGCGAGTCCTAACCTGCGGAGATGATCAGGCACATGTCGACGCACCCCGCCCGCAGCCTCAGCCGGGTGCTCGAGGACTTCGGCCACACCCTCCTGGACCTGCTGTACGGCGATCCCGACGCGGCCGGCGAGATCGGCGGCGTCGGCATCCACGATCCGTACGACGAACAGCACTACCCGGAGCGCGCCATCGTCCTCGGCGTCGGTGTCCACGGAGCGGAGGAGACCGCCCGGCTGCTCCGGCATCTCGCCGCCCTCGGAGCCACCGCCCTCGTCGTCCGCGGCCCCGTCGACGACGCCGACGAGCTGGAGCCGGTCGTCGACGAGACCGGCGTCGCTCTGCTCGCCCTGACCCGCGGAGCCTCCTGGGCCCAGCTCGCGGCCATGCTGCGCACCCTGCTCGCCGAGGGCGACGTGGGCAGTGCGGGGGAGGGCGAGGAGCAGACCCTGGGCGGGGTGCCGTCCGGAGACCTCTTCGCCCTGGCCAACGCCATCGCCACCCTCCTCGACGCCCCCGTCACCATCGAGGACCGCCGCTCCCGCATCCTCGCCTTCTCCGGACGCCAGGACGAGGCGGACGCCCCCCGGGTGGAGAGCATCCTCGCCCGCCAGGTGCCCGAGCGCTATCTGCGCCACCACGAGGAGCACGGCGTTTTCAAGGAGCTGTACCGCAGCGAGGGCCTGGTGCACGTGCCCGCGCCGACCCTCGGCGACGAGGTGGCCCTGCCCCGGGTCGCCGTCGCCGTGCGCGCCGGCGACGAGTTCCTCGGCTCCGTATGGGCCGCGCTGCGCAAGCCCCTCACCCCGGAGCGCGAGAAGGCTTTCCTGGAGGCGGCGAAGCTCGTCGCCCTTCACATGCTCCGCTTCCGGGCCGGTACGGACGCCGAGAACCGGCTGCGGGCCGACCTCGTCACGACCGCCCTGGAAGGCGGGGCGGGCGCGGTCGAAGCGCTCGGCCGGCTCGGACTCGTCGACGAACCCACCCTGGTCCTGGCCATGGGGCTCGCGCCCGAGCGGGGCGAGGACCACGCCCACGTCACGGCCGAGCGCCAGCGCCTGGCCGCCGCCCTGGCCGTGCACCTCACCGCCGTACAGCCGCGTTCCGCCGTGGCGCTCCTCGGCGACGTGGCGTACGCGCTCTTCCCCGTCCCCGGCGACCGCGCCCACGCCCGGGAACGCGCCCAGCAGGTGGCGGCGAACTTCCTCCAGCGCACCGGCGACCGGGCCGGCGCCGTCATCGGGATCGGCTCGGTCGCCGAGGAACCAGCGGCGCTCCCGCGGTCCCGGGCCAACGCCGACCGGGCCCTGCGCGTGCTCTTCACCGGCCGGACCGGGAAGCGGGTCGCCTCGATCGCCGACGTGTACGTCGACGCTCTGCTCCTGGAGATGCGGGACCTGGCCGTCGCCAACCGCGACGAACTGTCCGGCCCCCTCGCCCGCCTCGTCGCGTACGACGCCAAGCACAACGCCCACCTGGTGGAGACGCTGCGGGCCTGGCTGGACGCCTTCGGCGACGTGATCACCGCCTCGGCGAGCGTGTTCGTCCACCCCAACACCTTCCGCTACCGGATCCGCCGGGTGGCCGAGGTCGGGGAGATCGACCTCCAGGACCCGTCGGCCAGGTTCGCCGCGATGCTGCAGCTGCGCCTGCTGGGACCGGGGCAGACGCAGAGCGGCGGCGGCACCGGGACCGAAGGCCCGGGCCCCGCCGCCAGGCTCGACTGAGCGCCGGCTCGGTCAGAGCCGCACGCCCGGCGGGAGTGTCAGGTCCGCGTGGGTGTCGTGGAAGGCGTCCGCGTCCTGGATGGTGCGCACCCAGTCGTAGAACAGTTCCTTCGTGGACAGCGTCTCGATGCCCCGGCCGGCCAGGCGCCGCAGGCCCCGTTCGTGGGCCTGAGCGGGGGAGTACGCGGCGTCGTCCACGACCACCACGCGCTTGCCCGCGTGGTGCAGCTGGATCGCCGAGTGCGCCACGCAGATGTCCGTCTCGATGCCGACCAGGATCATCGTGGTGCGTCCGGTGGCCTCGATCGCGGCGGCGATGTCGGGGTTGTCCCACACGGCGAAGGCGTTCTTCGGCAGCGTGACCGCCCTGGCCGGCAGCGCCTCGCGGATCTCCGGCACGGTGTGGCCACTGGCCGCCGGGTCCTCCTCGGTCACCACGACCGGGATCTCCAGGCGGTCCGCCACGGACGCGATCCAGGCGATGCGCCGCACCATGTCGTGGAACCGCTGCCGGTCCACGTCGAGCCGGTGCGGCGGGTAGAAATCGGTCTGCACATCGATGATCACCAGGGCGCAGTCGTCGCGGTCGATCAGCGGCATCGTCGTCTCGTCTCCTCGTACGTCGGGTGCACGCCACCCTAGAAACGCCGGACGCCCCCGGAGTCGTCCACCGGGACAAGCTCCGACCTGCACGTTCGTATCCCCGTACGAACCATGCCGGTGCCTTCGTACGTACGCTTCCGGCCAAGCTCACCGAGCCGCAACCAGACACACCGAGCCACCCGGAGGGCGAGCGTGAAGGCCGACATCGAGCAGCACTGGACGAGCCGCCTCGCGGCGCTCGCCGCCGACTCCGAGGCGCCCGGCGCGAGCCTTGCGTTCTGGTACGGCGGCGAGCTGTACGAGTGCGCCACCGGCGTCCTGAACACCGCGACCGGGGCGCCGGTGCGCACCGACTCGCTGTTCCAGATCGGTTCGGTCACGAAGGTGTGGACCGCGACCCAGTTGATGCTCCTGGCCGAAGAGGGCCGTGTCGCGCTGGACACCCCCGTCGCGGAGATCCTGCCGGAGTTCAGGGTGGGCGACCCCCGCGCCACCGAGGCGATCACCCTGCGCCACCTGCTCACCCACACCTCGGGCATCGACGGCGACCTGTTCCTGGACACCGGGCGCGGCGACGACTGCCTGCGCCGGTACGTCGAGGCGTGTGCCGACCTGGAGCAGACCTTCCCCGTCGGGGACTCCCACTCGTACTGCAACTCCGGCTTCGTCATCGCGGGCCGCGTCGTCGAGCGGCTCACCGGAAAGGTGTGGGACCAGGCCCTGCGCGAGCAGATCTGCGACCCGCTCGGCCTCACCCACACCTGGACGCTGCCGGAGGACGTCCTTCGCTTCGGCGCGGCCGTCGGCCACGACGAGCAGGGCGCCGTGGTGCCGCAGTGGGGACTGCCGCGGTCCGTCGGCCCCGCGGGTCTGATCTGCGCCCGTGCCGCCGACGTGGTCGCCTTCGGCCGGGCCCACCTGACCCCCGGAGCGCTCCTCGCCGACCCCGCCGCCCTGCGACAGGCACAGGTCGATCTGCCCAATCCGCACGGCGGCGGGCGGCAGTGGGGCATCGGCTGGAGCCTGGACGAGTGGGACGGCCACCAGGTCGTCTCCCACACCGGCGACACCATCGGCCAGCACGCCGCGCTCTGGGTCCTGCCCGAGCTGGGGACGGTCGTCGCCGCGCTGATCAACGGCGGCCGGAGCGTCGAGTTCCAGCACCGTCTCGTCACCGAGCTTCTCGGGGACCTGCACGCGATCGACGTCCCCGCCCCCGTCGCCCCGCCCGAGCCGCCCGTCCACGTCGACGTCGAACCCTTCACCGGTGTGTACGAGCGGGCCGGCAGCAGGATCCACGTGACCGCGCACGAGGGCGGGCTGCGCCTGCGGACCGAACCCACGGGCATCCTCGTCGGCCTCGCCCGGTCCCGCACGCTCGACCTCGTCGCCGTCGACGCGACCACGTTCGTCGGCCGCGACGAAGGCGACTCGATCTGGGACGCGGTGGTGTTCGAGCGGCGCCCCGACGGCACCTCGTACCTCCACTACAGCGGCCGCGCCACCCCCAAGACCAGCTGATCTCCGCAGGATTGGATCGCCATGGCACCACCTTCCACCGCAGATGCGGCGACCTCAGCCCTTTGGGCCATCTTCGACGAGGCCGGAGTCGAGGGCTTCGTACACGCCCGCGACGTCGACGACGCCGACGGAGACCGCGAGGTCGCCTTCCGCGCCGACGCCCCCGTCATCGTCGCCTCCGTCCGCAAGATCGCCGTTGCCCTCGCCTACGCCCGCCAGGCGGCGGCCGGAGCCCTCGACCGGGCCGCCCGCCACACCATCACCGCCGCCAACCGCGAGGGCGGCGGCATCGGCACCGACAGCTGCCGGCACGACGTCACCATGAGCACCCGTGACCTCGCCTTCTTCATGCTCTCCATGAGCGACAACGCGGCCACCGACAAGCTCATGGAGATCCTCGGCACGGACCGGGTACGCGCCGTCGCCGCCGAACTCGGCTGCCCGCGCCTTCCGGTCGGGCGCTACCGCGAGCTGTGGGACCCGGTCTGGGAGGAGCTCGGCCTCGACCCGGACGGCGACATCGACGCCCAGCTCGACCAGGTGAGCGAGGACCGGATCAGGGGCCTCGCCATGCTCGACCCCGCCCGTTCCGCGTCCAGTACGCCACGGGAGATCACGTCCATGCTGACGGCGATCTGGCGCGACCGGGCCGGACCCGCCGAAGCGTGCGCCGAGGTACGGGAGCTCATGAGCCAACAGCTGTCCGTGCACCGCCTCGCCGCGGGCTTCGACGCGGACGTCCGCGTCGCGGCCAAGAACGGCTCCCTGTGGGGCGTCCTCAACGAGGCCGCCGTCGTCGAGTACCCCGACGGCGGCCGCTACGCCGTCGCGGTCTTCCTGCGCACCCCCGCCCTAGGCGGTCGCGACCCTGCCGCCGACGCCGCGATCGGCCGCGCCGCACGGACCGCCGTCGACCACCTGCGCCGCCCGTCGGCCGAGAGCACCTCCCAGGAGACAGCATGACCACAGCCGCCGCGCAGTCGGCCGGGGCTGAGCAGACCCGCACCGCACTCTCGTACGTCTTCGCGCAGGCGCGGGCCGAAGGCTTCGTCCACGTCCGCGACCTCGACACGGGAGCGGAGTTCGGCCACGGCGCCGACACCCAGGTCGTGCTCGCCTCCGTCTTCAAGATCCCCATCGCCCTGGAGTACGCCCGGCAGGCGGCGGCCGGGGAGCTCGACCCGGCCCGGCGCCACACCGTCACGTCCGCCTACCGGGCCGGCGGCAGCGGCACCGACGGCTGTGCCCACGACGTCGAGATGAGCGCCCGCGACCTCGCCTTCATGATGATGACGATCAGCGACAACGCCGCCACCGACCTGCTCCTGGACGTCGTCGGACCCGAACGGGTCCGCGCGACACTGGACGAGCTGGGCTTCCCCGACTTCGGGTTCTCCTCCTGCGCCGCCCTGGACGACGACATCCGCCGGGAACTCGGGCTCGATCCGGACCGCTCCCTCGACGACCAGCTGGCGGGCGTTCCCGACGAACGGCTCCTCGCCCTGCGCGCCTGCGCCCCCGGCAGCAGCCCGTCGAGCACCCCACGCGAGGTGACCGCGCTGCTCGCCGCGATCTGGCGCGACGAGGCCGGGCCGGCGAGCGCCTGCGCCGAGGTCCGGGACATCATGGGCCAGCAGGTCTGGCAGCACCGCCTCGTCTCCGGCTTTCCCGAACCGGGCGTGCGGCTCGCCGGGAAGACGGGCACCGACTTCGCCGTGCGCAACGAGGCCGGCGTGATCGAGTACCCGGACGGCAGGCGGTACGCCGTGGGCGTCTTCCTGCGTACGTCGACCGCGGCCACGCGGCAACCCCTCGCCGACCGTGCGATCGGTCGCGCCGCCCGGGCCGCCGTCGACCATCTGCGCGCCGGAACCTGAACGCCCCCGCTCGTGCACGCCGCCCCTCCGCACGGACCCGCCACGCCCCGGACCGCATCGCCCGCGGTCCGGGGCCGACGCGTCTTTGAGACCGTCGCCCGGCTTGGGATCCCGCACCCAACGAGACACGCGGCTTTCGTCGCCCCGACTGAATCAATTCCGGCCACGAGCCGCGACTGTGGGGCAACTCTCCCGCTCCAAGGAGTCCCCCTATGAAGCCCCCGATGAAAAGAGCCACGGCGATCTCCGCCTGTCTCGCGGTGTCCCTCCTTGCGGCCGGCTGCGGCAGCGTCGCGCAGGCCGGATCGTCCGGCGGTGACGCCTTCAGCTACGCGATCAAGAGCGACCCGGGACTGCTCGACCCCGCCCAGGTCCAGAACACGACCACGTACACCGCGCTGTCGCTGGCCTACGACACCCTGGTGCACGCCGGGCCCGACGGCCGGATCGTCTCCGGACTCGCCGAGAAGTGGGACGTCAGGCCCGCCTCCGTCACCTTCACCCTGCGCCGCGGCGTCACCTGCGCCGACGGAAGCCCGGTGACCGCGAGCACCGTCGCCGCCAACGTCGCCCACATCACCGACCCCGCCACCAAGTCGCCCGCGTACGGCGTCGTGGTCCCCGAAGGACTCACCGCGAAGGCGGACGACACCGCCCGCACCGTGACCCTGTCGACGCCCGAGCCCTTCGCCTTCATCCTGCAGAGCACCCGCTACCTCTTCATCGTCTGCGGGGCGGGCCTGAAGGACCGCGCCCTGCTGGCGAGCGGCACGTCCGGATCGGGCCCCTTCCGGCTCACCTCCGCCGAGCCGAACCAGAGCTACACCTTCACCAAGCGCGACGGCTACGCCTGGGGACCCGACGGGGCGAGCACCGCCGACCCCGCCATGCCCGGATCGGTCGTGCTCAAGGTCGTCGGCAGCGAGTCGACGACCGCCAACCTGCTGCAGTCCCACGAACTGAACGGCGCGCAGCTCGCCGGCCCCGACCGCGCCCGCGTCACCAACATCCCCGGCGTGACCACCACCGTCCAGGCCAACGGCACCCAGGAGTTCCTGTTCCACCAGGGCAAGGGCCACCCCGGCAGCGACCCCGCCGTGCGCAAGGCCCTGCTCCAGGCCGTCGACATGGACTCCCTCGGGGCGATCGCCACCGGCGGCACCGGCCGCACCCCCACCGGCCTGGTCATGGACCCCAAGCCCTGCCCCGGCGACACCGTCACCGGCCACCTGCCCGTCTTCGACCCGATCGAGGCCAAGTCGACGCTGCACGCCGCCGGCTGGGTCCGAGGTCCCGACGGCATCTGGGCCAAGGAAGGGAAGCGGCTCACGATCCGCATGATCTACGGCACGTCGTCGGGCGAGACGATGGCGGCCGCGGCCGAGTACCTGGCCGAGCAATGGAAGAAGATCGGCGTCGACGTGCGACTGCGGGCCGTGTCCGACGCCGCCTACGGCGAGATCGAAGCGGTCACCCAGGACTGGGACGTGGACTGGGCGCCCCTCGGCGTCACGCTGCCCACCCAGCTGTTCGGCACCCTGTCCGGCCCCTTCACCCCCGACGGCGGCAACTTCGCCCACCTCACCAACACGGAGTACGAGAAGCTCACCGCCCAGGCGAGCAAGCTGCCCGGCACCGCCGGCTGCACCCTGTGGGACCGGTCGGAGCACGCCCTGATCGAGAGCGGTGACATCGTCCCCGTCGTCGACAAGACCGTCACCGTCGCCGCCCACAACGCCACCTTCCGCATCACGTCGGGCCTCTTCGACGCGACATCGATCCGTATGACGGGAGGACGGAAGTGACCACCACGACCGATGCCCTCACCCCGCACGAGACGGCCCCGGCTGCCCCACCGCGCCGCCGCGTCCGACGCCTGACCCCGCTCTTCCTCGCGCGACAGCTGCTGCGCCTGGCCGGGTCCCTCGCCGTGCTCGTCGTCGCGTCGTTCGCGATGATCCACCTGATCCCCGGCGACCCGCTGCGCCAGATGCTCGGCCCCACCGCGCCGAAGGAACTGGTCGACCAGCGCAGGAGCGAACTCGGCCTCGACCAGCCGTTGTTGAGCCAGTTCACGCACTACGTCAAGCAGCTGTTCTCCGGAGATCTCGGAACCTCGTTCTTCTCCTCCCAGCCGGTGACCGACCTCATCGGCCAGGGCCTGCCCAACACCCTGGCCCTCGCGGTCCTCGCCACCCTCGTCGCACTCGCCGTGGCCGTACCGCTCGGCCTGTGGGCCGCCGTCCGCACCCACAACGGACGTCGGCGAGGCACCGAGACCGCCTTCACCACGCTCACCGGCGCCGCCGTCGCCATCCCCGAGTACCTCTACGGTCTGGCGCTGCTGCTCGTCCTCGCCCTGGGTCTCGGCCTGTTCCCGCCGGCCGGTCTGACCGGGTCCGCCTCCTTCGTGCTGCCCGTCACGGCCCTCGCCATCGCACCGGCGGCGATGATCGCCCGCCTGGCCCGGGTGGAGACCCTGCGCGAACTCGACACCGACTACATGCGCCTGGCCCACGCCAAGCGCCTGCCCGCATGGCGGCTGTACGCGGTGCACCTGCTGCCGAACACCCTCACCGCGACCCTGACCATGGGCGGCCTGCTGCTCAGCGGCCTGATCACCGGCAGCGTCCTGGTCGAGAACGTCTTCGCCTGGCCCGGTCTCGGCCTGCGCACCGTCGAGGCCATCACGCAGAAGGACTACCCCGTGGCGCAGGCCATGATCCTCGTCTACGGCGCGCTCGTCCTCGTCGTCAACTTCCTCGTCGACATCCTGCTCGGGATCCTCGACCCCAAGTCGACCCTGTCCACCCCGTCCGCCTCCACCCGCAGGGAGGGCTGATGCGCCGTCTGCTGAGAAACCCCGTCGGTCTGCTGGGCGCCGTACTCGTCGCCCTCATGGTCCTCCTCGCCCTCGTCGGACCGCTGATCTGGCAGGACGCCGCCGACCAGATCAACCCCAAGGAGATCAGCCAGGGAGCCTCGTCCGCGCACCTGCTCGGCACCGACGCCCTCGGCCGGGACCTGCTGGCCCGGACCCTCGTCGCCACCCGGCTGACCCTCGGCCTGGCCTTCCTCGCCACCCTGATCGGCACCGTCTCCGGCATCCTCCTCGGCACCCTGCCGCAGATCCTGCCGCGACCGGCCGGCCGCACGGTCATCGCCACGGTCGACCTCCTGGTGGCCTTCCCCACCCTGCTGCTCGCCATGTTCACCGCCGTCGTCGCCGGGCTCGGCGCGCAGGGCGCCGTCCTCGGCATCGGCGTGGCCCTCGCACCGACCTTCGCCCGGCTCACCCACACCATGACGGCGACCGTCGCGGGATCGGACTACATCGCGGCCGCCCGCATGCTGCGCGTGCCCCGCCGCCGCATCCTCACCCGGCACATCCTCCCCAACATCGCCGAACCGCTCATCCTCAACACCGCCCAGGCGATGGGCGGCGCCCTCCTCGGCCTGTCCGCGATGTCCTTCCTCGGCATGGGCGTCCAGGCACCCTCGTACGACTGGGGGCGGCTGCTCAACGAAGCCTTCGGGCACGTCTACGTCACCCCGTCCGTGGTCGTCGCGCCCGCGCTGGCCGTCACCCTCGCCGGTCTCGGCTTCATGCTGCTCGGCGACACCTTCGCCAAGGCCGCCGCCCACACGAGCGAACCCGTCGGCAAGCCCGTCGCCCCCGTGGTGACCCCCGCCCGGGACGAGCCCGTACCGGACGCCGTCCTGGAGGTACGGGACCTCACCGTCGCCTTCCCCGGCGACATCACCCCCGTACGCCAGGTGTCGCTGACCGTCCGCGAGGGCGAGATCGTCGGCCTGGTGGGCGAATCGGGCAGCGGCAAGAGCATGACCGCCGCCGCCATCGGGCAGATCGTGCCCTACCCCGGACTCGCCGGCAGCGCCCGCACGCGACTGGACGGGGTGGACCTGGACGGCCTCACGGACGCGGAGCGCCGCAAGCTGCTCGGCTCGTCCCTGGCGATGGTCTTCCAGGACCCCACCTCCTCGCTCAACCCGGCCCTGCGGGTCGGCGGCCAGCTCGCCGAAGTGGCCACCCTGCACGACGGCGTCACGCGCACCGAGGCACGGGCCCGCGCCGTCGAACGCCTCGGCACGGTCCGCATCAAGCAGCCGGCCGAGGTCGCCCGGCAGTACCCGCACGAGCTGTCCGGCGGTATGCGCCAGCGCGCCGTCATCGCGATGGGCCTGATGGGTACGCCCCGCCTGATCATCGCGGACGAGCCCACCACGGCGCTCGACGTCACCGTCCAGCGCGAGGTGCTGCGAGTGTTGCGCGAGGTGGTCGACGAGACGCGCGCCGGCGCCCTGTTCATCTCCCACGACATCGCCGTCGTCAGCGAACTGTGCGACCGGATCGCCGTCATGTACGCGGGTCGCATCGTCGAGGAACTCCCCGCCGACGGCCTTCACTACGCCCGCCACCCCTACACCCGCGCCCTGGTCGGTTCGCTGCCGGACATGGACACCGACCGGTCGGGTCCCCTCAGCACCATCCCCGGCCGCCAGCCCGCGCCCGGCGACGTCGGCGACGGCTGCGCCTTCGCCGACCGGTGCGCCTTCGTCACCGCCCGCTGCGCGATCCGGCCCAAGCTGCTCGCCCGTACGGAAGACCACTCCGTGGCCTGCTGGGAGGTCCAGTGAACATCGACCGACTCACCGTCCGATACGGCTCCTTCACCGCGGTCGACGGCGTCAGCCTGGAGGTCCCCGAGGGCTCCGTGACCGGTCTCGTCGGAGAGTCCGGCTCCGGGAAGTCCACCCTCGCCCGCGCCGTGGCCGGCCTGACGCCTTACCGGGGCACGGTCACCGGAATAGCGCCCGGACGCGTCCAGATGGTCTTCCAGGACCCGTACTCCTCGCTGAACCCGCGCATGAGCATCGGCGACGCCATCGCCGAAGGCACCCGCGTCCCGCGCGCCCAGCGCCCGGCGGAGGTCGGGCGGCTCCTCGAACGGGTCTCCCTGCCGGCCACGTACGCGGGCAAGTACCCCCGCGAACTCTCCGGCGGCCAGCGCCAGCGCGTCGCCATCGCCCGCGCCCTCGCGGCCGGGCCCGAGCTGCTCATCGCCGACGAGATCACCTCCGCCCTGGACGTCTCCGTCCAGGGAGCCGTCCTCAACCTGCTGCGCGAACTGCGCGGCGAACTCGGCCTGACCATGCTCTTCATCTCGCACAACCTCGCCGTCGTGCGGTACGTCTGCGACGCCGTCGCTGTCATGCACCACGGCCGGCTCGTGGAGTCGGGCCCCGTCGAAGAGGTGATCGGGGCGCCCCGGCACGAGTACACCCGCACCCTGCTCGACGCGGTCCCGCGCCTCGCCCGCACCTGAGCCTCCCGCTCTCGCGTCCGGCGGCCCGACACCCCGTACGGGCCGCCGGACGTCTTCCCCCTGCCCGAAAGGACCGTCGTGTCCCACGACCTCCACCACCGCGCCGTCGTCGCCGACGCGCACAACGACCTCCTCATGGCCGTCGCAGCCCGCCCCCCGAAGCGCTGGGGTGCCTTCTTCCGCGAACGATGGCTGCCCCAGCTGCGCGAGGGCGGCATCGACATCCAGGTCCTGCCCGTCTTCATCGACGACCAGTACCGCCCCGAGGGCGCGCTCCGGCAGACCCTCCGCATGATCGAGTGCGCCCACGTCCTCGCCGAGGCCAACGCCGACCAGGTCGCGCTGTGCCTGAACGGCGACGACATCGACGCGGCCCTCGCCGAGGGCAGGATCGCCCTGGTCCTCGCTCTGGAGAGCGCCCCCGGCATCGACGCCTCCGTCGAACTCTTCCCCACCCTCTTCCGGCTGGGCGTTCGGATGGCCTCTATCGCCCACTGGGGACGCACCCCGCTCGCGGACGGCAGCCGCGAGGACGCCACCGGAAGCCGGCTCACGGTGCCCGGCGTCGAGGCGCTGCGGGAGATGGAACGCCTCGGGATGCTCTTCGACATCTCCCACCTGGGAGCGAGCGGCGTCGCCCACGTCCTGGAGCTGGCCACCCGGCCGCTGATCGCCACCCACTCCTGCGCCCGCGCCCTGCGCGACCACCACCGCAACCTCACCGACGAACAGATCCGCGGCGTGGCAGCCACGGGCGGTGTGGTGTGCGTGAACTTCGTACCGGACTTCCTCACCGACGACCAGGCCAAGGTGAGCACCGACCGGATCGTCGACCACATCGAGCACATCGTCTCCGTCGCGGGGATCGACCACGTCGGCCTCGGCTCGGACTTCGTACGCGAGGTCATGACGGACGTCACCCCGCCCTGCTGCGAGAACCTCGACGACGAGGACCCGATGTTCGACTTCCCCGGCCTCGAAGGCCTTGCCGGAATGCCCCTGGTGACCGAGGCACTCCTCCGTCGAGGACTGCCGGAAACGGACATCCTGAAGATCCTCGGCGGGAACATGCGGCAACTCATGACCAAGCACATGGGCTGACAGCCGACGCTGCCGCGGTGCCCGGCGGGTCGTACGAACCGCCGGGCACCGGCCGTTCCACGGCCATTGGGTCCCCGGTACGAATCGGGCGCCCAGGTTGTCACCGCGCCACCAACCGGGCCGTGTCCGGCCTGCCTAGCGTGGCGGTCATCCCCACCTGGAGGAACCACCGTGCCGGTTGACCAAGAACCCCACCCCCTGCGAGCGGACCACGCGTCCGCCCCCGTACCCGAGCTCGACGCCATGCTCGCCGACCTCGAAGAGCTCGTCACCTGCGAGTCGTACTCCGCCGACCACGCCGCTGTGGCCCGCAGCGCGCGGGTGGTCGCCGAGCAGGGCGGCCGACTGCTCGGCGCCCGCCCGGAGACGCTCGTGACCGACGGCGTCACGCACGTCCAGTGGACCTTCGGAACCCCGCGCGTCCTGCTCCTGGGCCACCACGACACCGTCTGGCCGATCGGCTCCCTCAAGACCCACCCCTGGTCGGTGGAGCAGGGCATCGCCCGCGGTCCCGGCGTCTTCGACATGAAGGCCGGCCTGGTCCAGATGTTCCACGCACTGGCCGCCCTGCCCTCCCTCGACGGGGTGTGCGTCCTCGTCACGGGCGACGAGGAGGTCGGCTCGGACACCTCCCGCCCGCTCATCGAGGACCTGGCGCGTCAGTGCACGGCCACCTTCGTCCTGGAGCCCTCCGCACCCGGAGGCGCACTCAAGACCGGCCGCAAAGGCGTCTCCCTCTACGACATCACGGTCCACGGCCGCGCCGCCCACTCCGGGCTCGAACCCGAGAAGGGCATCAACGCGGCGACCGAACTCGCCCACCAGATCCTCGCCCTCAGCCGGATCGCCGACACGGTGACCGCCGAGACCGGGCCGGGGACGACGGTCACCCCCACGCTTGCCTCGGCGGGCACCGCGAACAACACCGTTCCCGCCCGCGCCGACCTCAGCGTGGACGTACGCGTCCCCAGCGCCGCAGCCCAGGACGCTGTCGACCAGCTGATCAGGACCCTGCGGCCCGAACTGCCCGACGCGCGCCTGAACATCACCGGCGGCCCCAACCGGCCGCCCCTGGACCCCGACGCCGCACGCGGGCTCTTCGCCCTGGCCGGCGACATCGCCACGCGACTCGGCCTCGGCCCCCTGCGGCAGGCGGCCGTCGGCGGCGCCTCCGACGGCAACTACACCGCCGGAGTCGGCTGCCCCACCCTCGACGGCCTCGGCGCCGTCGGCGACGGCGCCCACGCCGACCACGAGCACGTCGTCACCGCCACGATGCCGGCCCGCGCCCGGCTCCTGGCCCACCTCGTCGGAGCGATGCGGTGACCGCACTCGACGTCCGGGAACTCCACGCCATGGAGGACCTCGACACCGTCAGCCGCCTCTACGCCGGCATATGGGGCACGGCCGCCGACAGCCCGCCCGTCTCCGCCGAGGTGATGCGCGCCCTGTCCCACGCGGGCAACTACGTGGCCGGCGCCTACGAGCAGGGCCGCCTGGTCGGCGCCTCCGTCGGCTTCTACGGCGACCCCGTCGGCACCACCCTGCACTCCCACATCACGGGCGCCTCCCAGGGCCGCGGCATCGGCCTCGCCCTCAAACTGCACCAGCGCCAATGGGCCCTCGCCCGCGGACTGGGGCGCATCACCTGGACCTACGACCCGCTGATACGCCGCAACGCCTACTTCAACCTCGTCAAGCTCGGCGCCCGCCCCGAGGAGTACCTGCGGTCCTTCTACGGCGCCATGGACGACGCGATCAACGGCGGCGACGAGTCCGACCGCGTCCTGACCGCCTGGGACCTGACCGCGCCCGCGGGGCCGTACACCTTCGACCTGCCCGCCGACGTCGCCCGTGGTGTCCGCAACGACGACGGCCGCCCCGTGATCGGCCCGACCGACGCCCACACCGTCCTCATCGACCTTCCCGACGACATCGAGTCCCTGCGCCGCACCGACCCGGGCGCCGCCCGCGACTGGCGGCTGGCCGTACGGCACACCCTCGGCGGCCTGCTCGCCGAGGGAGCCCGCGTCGCCGGCCTCCACGACCGCCGCAGCTACGTCATCCACCGCACCACCCCCTGACCAACGCCCCAGGAGCCACCCGCACATGAAGACCACGATCTCCGGCGTCGAACTGCGCCGCATCGCGATGCCGCTCGTCGCCCCGTTCCGGACCTCCTTCGGCGTCGAGACCAGCCGTGACGTCCTGCTCGTCCGTGTCGTCACCTCCGACGGAGTCGAGGGCTGGGCGGAGTGCGCGGCCATGTCCGAGCCCCGCTACTGCTCCGAGTACGTCGACGGAGCACAGGACGTCCTGCGCCGCTTCCTCGTCCCGGCCCTGTCCGGGAACCGGGTGGACGCGGCGTCCGTCGGGCGCGCGCTCGAACCGTTCACGGGCCACCACATGGCCAAGTCGGTGCTGGAGACAGCGGTCCTCGACGCCCAGCTCCAACTGGCGGGCGAGTCCTTCGGCGATCACCTCGGTGCGGCGCGCGACCGCGTCCCCTGCGGTGTCTCCGTCGGCATCATGGAGTCGATACCCGAACTCCTCGACGCGGTGGAGGGATACGTCGCCGAGGGCTATGTCCGGATCAAGCTGAAGATCGAACCCGGCTGGGACGTCGAGCCGGTCCGCGCCGTCCGCGAGCGCTTCGGCGACGACCTCCTCCTCCAGGTGGACGCCAACGCCGCCTACACCCTGGTCGACGCACAACAGCTCGCCAAGCTCGACGACTTCGGCCTCCTGCTGATCGAACAGCCCCTCGCCAACGACGACATGGTCCAGCACGCCCAGCTCGCCAGACTGCTGCGCACCCCGATCTGCCTGGACGAGTCCATCGAGTCCGCCGCCGACGCCGCCGCGGCCATCTCGCTGGGCGCCTGCTCGATCATCAACATCAAGCCGGCCCGCGTCGGCGGCTACCTCGAAGCCCGCCGCATCCACGACATCGCCCGCGCCCACGGCGTCCCGGTCTGGTGCGGCGGCATGCTGGAGACCGGCATCGGCCGCGCCGCCAACATCGCCCTGGCGGCCCTCCCCGGCTTCACCCTCCCCGGCGACACCTCGGGCTCCCACCGTTACTTCGCCACGGACATCACGAAGCCGTTCGTCCTGGCGGACGGCCACCTCGACGTCCCCACGGGCCCGGGCCTCGGCATCGAGCCGCTCCCCGACGTCCTGAAGGAGGTCACCACCTCCACCGAGTGGATCGAGCTCTGACCTCTTCACCGAGAACGGCCGATCCCCCCGAAGGCTCCCTGGACGCGACCACGACCAGGGAGCTTTTGCCCCCTACAGCCAGCCTCTCCGCTTGAAGATCACGTACAGACTGACGCACACCACCCCCATCAAGCCGATGGCGAAGGGGTATCCGAGGCCCCAGCGCAGCTCCGGCATGGAGTCGAAGTTCATGCCGTAAATGGTTCCCACCAGTGTGGGGGCGAAGAGAATGGCCGCCCAGCTTGAGATCTTCTTGATCTCCTCGTTCTGCTCGAAACCCGCCTCCGCCAACGCCCGCATCTCCGCGTTCTGTTGCTGGGTGACCAGGGTGGCGTTGACCGTGAGGATCTCGGTGAGGGCCTGACGGAAGCCGTCGACGCGTTCGCTGGTGTGCGTGACGTGGTCGGCGACGTCGCGGAGATAGCGCTGGAGTTCCTCGTCGGTGCCGTATTTGGCGAAACCGGCCATGAGGCCGTGGAGCATGCCGACCAGGGGGCGGGTGGCGCGCTGGAACTCGACCATTTCGCGGGAGAGTTCGTAGATGCGGCGGGAGACCGCGGGGTCGCCGCCGAAGACCTCGGTCTCGATCTCGTCGATGTCGTTCTGGACGCCGGCGACGACCGGGGCGTAGCCGTCGACGACCGCGTCGAGGATGGCGTAGAGGACGGCCTCGGGGCCGAGGGCGAGGAGTTCGGGGGTCTGTTCCATGCGGCGGCGGACGGCGGAGAGGTCCGGGGCGGCGCCGTGGCGGACCGTGATGAGGAAGTCGGGGCCGACGAAGACGTGCAGTTCGCCGAAGTCCACCTCCTCCGGGGCGTCGAGGTAGCGGGCGGCGCGCAGGACGACGAAGAGGGTGTCGCCGTAGCGTTCGAGCTTGGGGCGCTGGTGGGCCTCCATCGCGTCCTCGACGGCGAGCTCGTGCAGGTCGAACTCGGCGGCGAGGGAGTGGAGTTCGGCCGCGGTCGGGCGGTGCAGGCCGATCCAGGCCATGCCGTCGGGATGCTCGCGCAGCTGGCGGAAGGTCTCCGCGAGGGTGGCCGGGGAGGAGACGTGGCGGCCGTCGCGGTACAGGGTCGCCTGGACCACGCTCGGCCGGTCGGGTCCGGGATCCGCGGGCGGCTCGGCGGCGTGGTGCCGGGCCGTGCTCGGGCGGCGGTCGGTCATCGCTCGGGCCTCCTGGAAAGTCGGGGGATCTCCCGGGTTCGCAGGATATACGGGTGGAAATCGGGCCATCGTGCCGACATTCCTGCCGCGGCGCCGGGTCGATGCGGCCGCCCAGGCGGACAGGATCTGACCTCGATCGGCGTTAGCGTGCCGTCCATGGCCCCCAAGACGACGCCTCCGCTCCTCTCCACCCGCGCCCTCAACCGCGCCACCCTCGACCGCCAGCTCCTGCTGTGCCCCGCCCCGCTCGGCGCCGAGGAGGCCGCCCACCACCTCGTCGGCCTCCAGGCGCAGAACACCAAGCCCCCGTACTACGCGCTCGCCGCCCGCCTCGACGGCTTCCGGCCCGAGGAGCTGTCCCGGCTGATGGAGTCCCGCCGGGTCGCCAGGATCGTCTCGCTCCGCTCCACCGTCCACACCCACACCGCCGCCGACGCCGTCCCCCTCCGCCGGCTCGTCCAGGACGGAGCCGTCGACCGCGAGCTGAAGATGTTCCGCAAGGGGCTCACCGGCGTCGACCTCGACCGGCTCACCGAACTGACCGCCGCCTACGTCGACGAGCGGCCCCGCACCCCCAAGGAACTGCGCGAGCACCTCGGGGCGGAGTGGCCCGACGCCGACCCGCAGGCCCTCGGCATCGCCGCCCGCTGCCTGCTGCCGATGGTCCAGGTCACGCCGCGCGGGCTGTGGAGGAGGAGCGGGCAGGTGGCCCTCACGAGCGCCACCCACTGGTTCGGCGAGAGGGAGGAATCCGGTGGGTCCAGCGAGTCCGGTGGGTCCGGTGGGTCCGGTGGGTCCGGTGGGTCCAGCGAGTCCGGTGGGTCCGGTGGGTCCAGCGAGTCCGGTGAGTCCGGCGCCGCGGACCTCGACCTCACCGTCCTGCGCTACCTCCGCGCCTTCGGCCCCGCCTCCGTCAAGGACATGCAGACCTGGTGCGGGCTCACCCGACTCCGCCCCGCCTTCGAGCGGCTGCGGCCGGACCTCCTCGTCTTCCGCGACGAGCGCGGCACCGAGCTCTTCGACCTCCCCGACGCCCCGCGCCCCGACGCCGACACTCCCGCGCCGCCCCGCTTCCTGCCCGAGTACGACAACCTGCTGCTCTCCCACGCCGACCGCACCCGGGTCGTGCCCGCCGACCACCGCACCCGCACGTGGACCGGCAACCAGGCCCACCGCGTCTTCCTCCTCGACGGCTTCCTCGCCGGGATCTGGCACCTGGAGGAGGGCAGGGAGCGCACCGTCATGACCGTCGAGGCCTTCACCCGGCTCACCAAGGCCGAGCGCGCGGCACTCACCGCCGAGGCCGAGCGAACCCTGCGCCTGCTCGCCCCCGAGGACATCCCGTACGAGATCCGGTACGCGGCTGCGTAGGGCAGCCGCGCCGGCCTCCACCTCCCAGGGCGGCGTCCCCCCCCGGGCAGCGTCCCCGAGGGCTGCGCCCCCGCGGGGCGGCGTCCCCGAGGCTGCGTTCCCCAGGGCAGTGTCCCCTTAGGGCAGCGCCCCCGCCCGGCGCGCCGCCACCACCGCCTCCAGGCGCGTGTGCGCCCCCAGCTTCCGCATCGCCGAGCGCAGATAGCCCTTCACCGTCTCCGGGCGCAGCCCGAGCCGCTCCGCCACGGCCGCGTTCGTCGCCCCCGACGCCACCGCCGCCAGGACGTCCGTCTCGCGCGGGGTGAGCGTGACCCCGGAGGACCGCCGGTCGGCGGCGCCGGAGGCGTTCTCCAGGCGCCCGCACACCGCCCACAGGCGTTCCCGCAGCTCCGGGTCTGCCACCTTCGGCGCGAGCTCGCGCAGCTCCCCGTACGCCTGCCGCATCTCCTCGCGCTCGGCCATGAGCCGGCGCACCTCGTCCTGTACGGCGAGCGCCTGCTCCACGTCGCGCGCCGCCGCGACCGCCGCGTCGAAGACGCGCTCGCCGATGGGCAGGGCGTCGCGCAGCGCCCCGTACAGGACACCCCGTACCTTTCGGCGTACGACGACGGGCACCGCGATCACCGAGCGCAGCCCCTCCGCGGAGACCGGGCCGTCGTACTCGTGCGTGATGTGCCGGGCCGAGGCGTAGTCGGTGACCGCGCACGGCCGGGACAGGGCCAGGCACTTGCCGCCGAGGCCGGAGCCGGTCGAGATGGCGAGGCCGCGCAGGGCCGGCGTCACCGCGCCGTGCAGCTCCGCGATCCGCATCGCGGAGCCGTCGTGGAGCAGCCCGCCGAACGCCACCTGGAGCCCCGTGGCGCGGCGCAGCCGCAACAGGGCGTCGCGCAGCTCCGCCGATTCGGCCGTTTCCGGGACGGGTGCCGACACGTGCCCCGGGACGCGCTCGGAGACATGGGCCATGGCGTGCTCAGGGGCCTGCTCCGGCACGTTGTTCTCCTTCGTCGCGGCCTTCACCCCCGAACGGGGGTAGTGAGACCTGGGTCACTGATTACACGATGTCCGAGGCCGGTCCCGCAACGGATCGGTCCCGCCACGAGGAGGACGCATGACCACGACGAGCGCGACGGAGGCGACGGAGAGGTTCCGGGCCGCCCGCGACTTCCTGCTCCAGCACCGGGAGGACTACGAGACGGCGTACGCCGGTTTCGCCTGGCCCCGCCCCGACCGGTTCAACTGGGCGCTCGAATGGTTCGACGTCATCGCCGCGGGCAACGACCGCACCGCCCTGCACATCGTCGAGGAGGACGGGCAGGAGACGAAGCTGAGCTTCGCCGAGATGTCCGACCGGTCCGACCGGGTCGCGAACTGGCTGCGCGCCCAGGGCGTGCGGGCCGGCGACCGGATGATCGTCATGCTCGGCAACCAGGTCGAGCTGTGGGAGACCATGCTCGCCGCGATGAAGCTGCGCGCCGTCGTCATCCCCGCCACCCCGCTGCTCGGCCCCGCCGACCTGCGCGACCGCGTCGACCGCGGGCGGGCCCGGCACGTGCTGGTACGGGCCGAGGACGCCGCCAAGTTCGACGACGTGCCCGGCGACTACACCAGGATCGCGGTCGGCGGCGAGCCCGACGGGAAGACCGGCGGCGACGGAAGTGGCGCGGGCGACGGCACCGGCGCGGACACCGGCACCGGCACCGGCACCGGCTGGCTCGCCTACGAGCACGCCTACGCCGAGTCGCCGGTCTTCGAGCCCGACGGCGTCACCTCGGCCGACGACACCCTGATGCTCTACTTCACCTCCGGCACCACCGCCCGCCCCAAGCTCGTCGAGCACACCCACACCTCGTACCCCGTCGGCCACCTCGCCACCATGTTCTGGATCGGCCTCAAGCCCGGCGACGTCCACCTCAACATCTCCTCGCCCGGCTGGGCCAAGCACGCCTGGTCCAACCTCTTCGCCCCGTGGAACGCCGAGGCGACCGTCTTCATCCACAACTACAGCCGCTTCGACCCGGCCCGTCTGATGGCCGAGATGGACCGGCACGGCGTCACCAGCTTCTGCGCCCCGCCGACCGTCTGGCGCATGCTGATCCAGGCCGACCTCGGGCAGCTCGCCACCCCGCCGCGCGAGGTCGTCGCCGCCGGCGAGCCGCTCAACCCCGAGGTCATCGAGAGCGTCCGGCGCGCCTGGGGCGTCACCATCCGCGACGGCTTCGGCCAGACCGAGACCGCCGTGCAGGTCTCCAACAGCCCCGGCCAGCGGCTCAAGGAGGGCTCGATGGGCCGGCCCAGCCCCGGCTTCCGCGTCACCCTCGTCGATCCGGTCAGCGGCACGCCCGACGTCGAGGAGGGCGAGATCTGCCTGGACCTCGCCGCGAACCCGGTGGGCCTGATGACCGGCTACCACGGCGACCCGGAGCGTACGGCCGAGGCCATGGCCGGCGGCTACTACCGCACCGGTGACATCGGCGCACGCGACGCGGACGGCTACATCACGTACATCGGCCGCGCCGACGACGTCTTCAAGGCCAGCGACTACAAGATCTCGCCCTTCGAGCTGGAAAGCGCCCTGCTCGAACACGAGGCCGTCGCCGAGGCCGCCGTCGTCCCCGCCCCCGACCCGCTGCGGCTCGCCGTCCCCAAGGCGTACGTGGTCCTCGCGGCCGGCTGGGAGCCGGGCCCCGACACCGCCAAGGCGCTGTTCGCGCACTCACGCGAGGTCCTCGCGCCGTACAAGCGGATCCGCCGCATCGAGTTCGCCGACCTGCCGAAGACGGTCTCCGGCAAGATCCGCCGCGTCGAGCTGCGCAAGCTCACGGCGGACGGCCAGACGGGCACCGAGTACGTGGAAGGAGACCTGGCATGACGACCGGGACCGCGGGCCTGTCGGAACTCTCGTACGCGCACGGGGTGTCCGACACGCCCCTCCTCGGCGACACCATCGGCGCCAACCTCGACCGCGCCGTCGCCACCTGGCCCGAGCGCGAGGCCCTGGTCGACGTCCCGACGGGACGGCGCTGGACGTACGCGCGGTTCGGCGCCGACGTCGACCGGCTGGCCGACGCGCTGCTCGGCAGCGGGGTGCGCAAGGGCGACCGGGTCGGCATCTGGGCGGTCAACTGCGCCGAGTGGGTGCTCGTCCAGTACGCCACCGCCCGCATCGGAGCCGTCATGGTCAACATCAACCCGGCCTACCGCGCCCACGAGTTGGAGTACGTGCTCCGGCAGGCCGGCATCACGCTGCTCTTCGCCTCGCTCAGCCACAAGACGAGCGACTACCGGGCGATGGTCGAGCAAGTGCGCGGCAGCTGCCCGGAGTTGCGGGAGGCCGTCTACTTCGGCGACGCGAGCTGGGACGAACTCCTGGGCCGTACCGCTCCGGAGGGTGTGGTCCCGGCCGGGCTCTCCTGCGACGAGCCGGTCAACATCCAGTACACCTCGGGCACCACCGGCTTCCCCAAGGGCGCCACCCTCTCCCACCACAACATCCTCAACAACGGTTATTTCGTTGGCGAGATGATCGCCTACACCGAGCAGGACCGGATCTGCATCCCGGTGCCCTTCTACCACTGCTTCGGCATGGTGATGGGCAACCTCGCCGCCACCTCGCACGGCGCCTGCATGGTGATCCCGGCCGCGTCCTTCGACCCGGCCGCCACCCTGCGCGCGGTGCAGGAGGAGCGCTGCACCTCGCTCTACGGGGTGCCGACGATGTTCATCGCCGAGCTCAACCTGCCCGACTTCGCCTCGTACGACCTCTCCACGCTCCGCACCGGCATCATGGCGGGCTCGCCGTGCCCGGTGGAGGTGATGAAGCGGGTGGTCGCCGAGATGAACATGGCCGAGGTGTCGATCTGTTACGGCATGACGGAGACCTCCCCGGTCTCCACCCAGACCCGCCGCGACGACGACCTGGAGCGGCGCACCGGCACCGTCGGCCGGGTCATGCCACACGTCGAGGTGAAGATCACCGACCCGGCGACCGGCCTCACCGTCCCGCGCGGCACGGCCGGCGAGCTGTGCACCCGCGGCTACAGCGTGATGCTCGGCTACTGGGACGAGCCCGCGAAGACGGCGGAGGCGATCGACGCCGGCCGCTGGATGCACACCGGCGACCTGGCCGTGATGCGCGAGGACGGCTACGTCCAGATCGTCGGCCGCATCAAGGACATGATCATCCGCGGCGGTGAGAACGTGTATCCGCGGGAGATCGAGGAGTTCCTCTACGGCCACGCCAAGATCGCCGACGTGCAGGTCGTCGGCGTCCCCGACGAGCGGTACGGCGAGGAGATCCTGGCCTGCGTGATCCCGCGCGACCCGGCCGACCCGCCGACCCTGGAGGAGATCACGGCCTTCTGCCGGGACCGCCTCGCGCACTACAAGATCCCGCGCCGGGTGGAGATCCTGGCCGAGTTCCCGATGACGGTCAGCGGGAAGGTACGGAAGGTGGAACTCCGGGAGCGGTACGGGACGGCGGAGCGCTGACGCGGACCGCCGCCACCTCGCGGCGCATGCAGACGCGGGGCCAGGCGGCCAGACCGTGGGCCGCCTCGGCCAGGCTGATCTCGCGCAGGCCCTCGGTGAGCGCGGGATCGCCCTCGTCGAGGCGACGGAAGCCGAGCCGCGTGTAGTACGGGGCGTTCCAGGGGACGTCGGCGAAGGTCGTCAGGGTCAGCGCGCTCAGGCCCTGCTCCCGCGCGGCGGCCGCGAGGTGCTCGATGAGCGCCCGCCCGACGCCCCGCCCGGCCGCGTCCGGGTGCACCGAGACCTGCTCGATGTGCGCGGCGCCGTCCACCGTGTCGGCCAGCAGATACGCGACGGGCCGCCCGCCCGTCTCCTCCACCGCCACCCACGCCCGGCCCGCGCTGCGATAGCCCTCCAGGACGTCCAGCGGCAGGGGTTCGTCGTCGGCGATCTCCCCCATCCCGAGAGCGCGGAACGCCTCACCCGCGGCGCGTTCGATGTCCTGGAGCAGAGGGAGTTCGGCCGCTTCGGCCACTCGGATGCGCATACGCCAGTATGGCGCGGCGGGGGTGGACGCGGGGCCGGAGACGGTCTGAAGGGCTGGGCCGAGCCGGGCCGGGCCTCGGGCCCCGGTCTCGGCCTCCGGCTCGGCCCGGGCCTTGGGCCCCGGTCTCGGCCCCGCACTCCGTCCCCGGCCTCCGCCTCGGCCCGCCCTGGGCCTGGCCCCCGGCCTGGGCCTCCCGCCTCGGCCCGGGCCTTGGCGGCCCGCCCCGGAGCCCCCTGGCCGCCGGGCTGCCGGGTACGGGCCTCAAGCCTTCCCGTCCGCCCCTCCGCCCCTCTGCCTCAGTCCGGCATGCCGCCCGGGCAGCTCGGGCCGTTGTCCGGGTTCCAGCCGCGGCCCGTCGCGTAGCCGTCGTCGCGGTTGTGGTGGCGGCGTAGCAGGCCGCCGTCGCGGGAGAAGTGGGGCAGGAAGAGGGTGAGGGCCGGGTCGCCGTAGAGGGCCACGTACAGGAGTACGTCCTTCGCGTCGGTGACCTCGCGGCGGTGGGCGGGCAGGGGGTGTCGGGCGCGGAGGTTCGCCAGGAGGCGGCGTGCGGCGCGGGTGGTGGGCGGGACGCAGAGGAGGGCCGCGGCGGCGAGGACCGGTACCGCGCCGAGCGCCAGCGCGAGCAGGGAGGGCAGGGGGTCGCCTGTCGTCGGCGCCGTCGCGAAGAGGCCGATGCCGACCGTGACCGGCACGCAGACCAGCAGCACCCGGGCCGCCCGGAGCCGCCCCGGCGGGCGCAGCAGGCCGCTTCTGCCGAGCTCCGCGCGCAGCGCGTCGAGTGCCTGCCGGGCCTTCGGCCGTCCGGCCAGGACCCGCAGCGCGAGGGCCCGCTGCAGCGAGCGGTGCACGCCCAGCTGGAGCGGGTCGCGGGTGCGGCCGGCCCCGCCGTTGGCGCGAACCGTGCCCCGGCGGCCCGCCGCCACCGCCCCGCGCTGGTGCAGCGCGACGAGCGCCACGATCACGGCGGCGCGCGGTCCGCCCCGCAGCAGCGCGAGCGCTTCCGGAGCCAGCTCCGGGCGCTCCTGGCTGCGGGTTCGCAACAGCAGGCCCGCCAGGACCAGTTGGACCCCTGCCGCCACAAGGAACCACCACATCCCCGTTGTCATGGTGTTCACCCCCCGAGGATGTTGTGCCCGGGGTTGGGGCGGTCGTCACGTACGAATGGCCGAAATACTCACGGAGCCACGGGGCCGACGCGGATCACGGCGCTCCGGCCGCGAGGAGCTCACCGGCCGGGCCGTTGACCGGCTGCGGCGTGCCCGTCAGGTCGAGCACGAAGAGCGGGACGCCAAGACCCTCGGCGCGATCGTGGGCCTCGGGCGTGTAGCCGGCCAGCGAGAAGTAGACGCTCACCGCCGCGTTGCTGAGCCCGTTCAGCCACAGGCACTCCACCGCCCGCAGCCCGGTCGGCCGGGTGCTCGGATCCACCTGGGCGACGAGCCCGGGCGCGCGCAGGTCGACGGCCGACGCCGACCGCTCCTCCGGCTGGACCACGTCCCGGAAGCCCAGCCAGCGCAGATACCCGGCCGAGGCCGCCACCGCGTCCCGGGTGGTCCGGATCGTGACCGGGCGGAACGCCGTGCGCGGCGAGGCGCCGGCCTCCGCCCGCCCCGGGTGCGCCGGCAGCGGCGGCAGCGGCGAGGGATGGCGACGCGCGAAGGAGCCGGGGGAGGCAGGCGAGCCGGGGGAGGGGTGGGAACCGGGGGAGGGGTGGGAGCCGGGGGAGGGTTGGGAGCCGGCAGCCCCGGTGGGCCGGGGGGAGTCCTGCGCGGGCGCGTCCGACTGGTCGGCGGCCGCCGGTCCTGTCACGGGCCCCACGCCGGCCTCGGCGCCGCCGGGCCGGCCACCAGGCCCGGCGTCCGCCCCGGCGCCCGCCGCGCCGCTCGCCCCGGTACCCGGGCCGCCGCCCGGCTCCCGTACCGCCCGCGCCCCGTCCCCCGCCCCTTCCGTCGCGTCCCGCCTGGCCACATCCCGTCCGGCCACATCCAGCTCCGCCGCGTTGCCCTCCGCCGCGCCCCACCCCGCCGGCCCCGCCGCGTCCCGTACCGCCACCCGCAGTACCGCCCCGCACGGGCAGCCGACCTCCGGGTGGGGCCAGTCCGAGGTGCGGGCGCAGGCGGTGCAACGGACCGTGACCCACTCGTCCGACCAGTTGCGGTGCGTGATCGGTTCGGCGGCGGCGCCCGGGACCACCGGTGGCGCGACCGGGGTGCCGCAGGCGCAGGGGAAGGCGGGCGCCGCGTACCGGAGTGTGCGGAGGCATTCCGGACAGCGCACCTGGACCGACTCACCCACTTGCGAACCCCCTCTGCGTCGTGCGTCCCCATAGTCCACCAATCCGGACCCCCGAGGGAGGCACTTCGGCCATCACGCCCCCGCCCCGCCCCCGCCGTGGCATGCCTCTGGCATGTCACCGGCGTGGACGTCTCTTGACGCCTCTCCACACCCCCACCTACATTGCTTCCGTATAGCAGAACAGTACTTCCGCATTATGGAAACAAGCCGTCAAGGCCCCGGAGAGGGAGCACTCCCATGCCTCGTATGACCGCCGCAGCAGCGGCCGTTGAGATCCTCAAGCGCGAAGGCGTCACCAACGCGTTCGGCGTGCCCGGTGCGGCGATCAACCCCTTCTACCGCGAGCTCAAGAACGTCGGCGGCATCAGCCACACCCTGGCCCGCCACGTCGAGGGCGCCTCCCACATGGCCGAGGGTTACACCCGCGCCAAGGCCGGCAACATCGGCGTCTGCATCGGTACGTCCGGCCCCGCCGGCACCGACATGATCACCGGCCTGTACTCGGCCATCGCCGACTCGATCCCGATCCTGTGCATCACCGGCCAGGCCCCGGTCTCGAAGCTCCACAAGGAGGACTTCCAGGCCGTCGACATCGCCTCGATCGCCAAGCCCGTCACCAAGGCCGCGACCACCGTCCTGGAGGCCGCGCAGGTCCCCGGCGTCTTCCAGCAGGCCTTCCACCTGATGCGCTCCGGCCGTCCCGGCCCGGTCCTCATCGACCTGCCGATCGACGTCCAGCTGACCGAGATCGACTTCGACCCGGAGACGTACGAGCCGCTGCCGGTCTACAAGCCGTCCGCGACCCGCGCCCAGGCCGAGAAGGCCCTGAACTTCCTCCTGGAGTCCGAGCGCCCGCTGATCGTCGCCGGCGGCGGCATCATCAACGCCGACGCCTCCGACCTGCTGGTCGAGTTCGCCGAGCTGACCAACATCCCGGTCATCTCCACCCTCATGGGCTGGGGCACCATCCCGGACGACCACGAGTTGGCCGCCGGCATGGTCGGCGTCCAGACCGCGCACCGCTACGGCAACGCGACCTTCCTGGAGTCGGACTTCGTCCTCGGCATCGGCAACCGCTGGGCCAACCGCCACACCGGTTACAACATGGAGGCCTACACCAAGGGCCGCAAGTTCGTCCACGTCGACATCGAGCCGACCCAGATCGGCAAGATCTTCGCCCCGGACTACGGCATCGCCTCCGACGCCAAGGTCGCCCTTGAGCTCTTCGTCGAGATCGCGAAGGAGTGGAAGGCCGCCGGCAAGCTGCCGGACTTCTCCGCCTGGGCCGCCTCCGCGCAGGAGCGCAAGGCCACCCTGCAGCGCCGTACGCACTTCGACAACATCCCGATGAAGCCGCAGCGCGTCTACGAGGAGATGAACAAGGCGTTCGGCCCGGAGACCCGCTACGTCACCACCATCGGTCTCTCCCAGATCGCCGCCGCGCAGTTCCTGCACGTCTACAAGCCGCGTCACTGGATCAACTGCGGCCAGGCCGGCCCGCTCGGCTGGACGATCCCGGCCGCGATCGGTGCCGCCACCGCCGACCCGGAGACCCCGGTCGTCGCGCTCTCCGGCGACTACGACTTCCAGTTCATGATCGAGGAGCTGGCGGTCGCCGCCCAGCACAAGGTCCCCTACGTCCACGTCCTCGTGAACAACGCCTACCTGGGTCTGATCCGGCAGGCGCAGGGCAACCTCGGCATCAACTTCGAGGTCAACCTCGAGTTCGAGAACATCAACACCCCGGAGATCGGCGTCTACGGCGTCGACCACGTCAAGGTCGCCGAGGGCCTCGGCGTCAAGGCGATCCGCGTCGAGGACCCGAGCAAGCTCGGCGAGGCCCTGGAGCAGGCCAAGAAGATGGCCGTCGAGTTCCGCGTCCCGGTCGTCGTCGAGGCGATCCTGGAGCGCATCACCAACATCGCGATGAGCAAGACGGTCGACATGAGCGACGTCACCGAGTTCGAGGACCTGGCCACCGAGCCCGGCCACGCGCCCACCGCGATCAAGGCCCTGAAGGTCTGACCAGGCCGCCGTTACGGACTGAACAGCCCTGACGGACTGAACAGCCCTGACGGACTGAACAGCCCTGACGGACTGATCGGACTGCCGTGACAAGGCCCTCGCCCCGTTGAGCACCGGGGCGGGGGCCTCATCGCGTCTGCGCCCGTACGAGGACGGCGCCCGCCTCCGTCCAGTCGTACAGCACCGAACGGCCCGCCCGCCGCCGCCGGACCAGCCCCGCGTCCAGCAACACCTTCAGATGCCGGCCGACCGAGCCGAGCCCCTGCCCGGTCAGCGCCACCAACTGGCTGGTCGACAGCGGGGATTCGAGCCGTACGAGGATCCCGGCGCGCGCCCGGCCGAGCAGCGTCCCGAGCGCCTCGGGCACGGCCGGGCCGCCGCCGTCCGCGAGGGCGCCCGCGCACGGGTACACCACCGCGAACCGCTCCGAGCCCTCCCACGACACCCAGCCCCTCGCCGGCGTCACCGGCACGAAGAGCAGCCGGCCGCCCTCCACCGAACGCGGCGGATAGTCGAGGGCGTTGACCTGCAGCCGGCCGTCGCCCAGCCAGCGCAGCTTTCCCGGGCACAGCTCGTCGAGCGCCGCCGCCCAGCCGTCCCGGCCGAGCCGCGCGGTGCGCGCCGTGATGTCCGCCTCCAGGACCCGGCGCCGGCGCGGCCAGTCCGGCAGCACGGTCTCGCGCCACACCCACTCCAGGACCGTCGCGAGCCGGTGCGGCAGGTCCGGCGCCGAGCGCAGCGGCGCCGGTACGGGGCCGCCGAGCGCGACCTCCAACTGCGGTACGGCGGAGCCGGGTTCGGTCTTCCGGACCGCCGTGACCTCCTCCTCGAAGGAGCGCTCGCCCTCGCCCAGTGGCGTCGGCGTCAGGAAGTCCGCGCTCCAGGTCGGCCCGATCGCCGCCCGGACGAGCAGCGCGTCCAGCGGCTCGGCTGCGAGACGGCCGCGGTACGCCGACAGGTGGGCGGCCAGCCAGGCGCGCTCGCCCGGGTGGGCGCCGCACCCCTCGTGCAGGGTCCGCAGGGCCGCCACCGTCTCGGCGAGCGGCGAGACGACGAACCGGCTGCCGGCGAGCGAGTCCGTACCGATCCGCCACCAGCCCACGGCATGCCTCCCCGCCCCTGTGGTTTCGCCCAGGCGCGAAACAATATCGTGGCGGCGCGGACCTGCCCGAGACTCCGGCGCATGCCCCGCAACAGCCCCCACGACGGCCCCCGCAACAGCCCCGACAACGGCTCCCGCAACAGCCGCCGCAACGGTTCCGGCAACAGCCCCCGCTACCGCGACGTCCTCCGCACGCCCGAGTTCACGCCGCTCTTCCTCGCGAGCTCCGCCCAGGTGGCCGCCCAGACCCTCTCCGGCCTCGGCCTCGCCACCCTCGTCTTCCGTGCCACCGGCTCACCGCTGCTCTCCGCCCTCGCCATGTTCGGCCCGGCCCTCGCCCAGCTCGTCGGCGCCACCACACTGCTCTCCGCCGCCGACCGGCTGCCGCCGCGCGCCGCGCTCACGGCCCTCGCGCTCGTCTTCGCGGCCGGTACCGCCGTCCAGGCGGTCCCCGGCCTCCCCGTCGCCGCCGCCTTCGCGGTCCTCTTCCTCCAGGGCCTCGCCGGCTCCGTCGGCGGCGGCGTCCGCTACGGCCTGCTCACCGAGATCCTGCCGCGCGAGCGCCACCTCATCGGCCGCTCCGTCATGAACATGGCCGTCGGGGTCTGCCAGATCGCAGGCTTCGCGACCGGCGGCCTGCTGCTCGCGCTGCTCTCACCCCGCGGCACCCTGCTCGCCGGCGCCGCGCTCCACGTCCTCGGGGCGATCGCCGCCCGCGCCGGTCTCTCCCGGCGCGCCCCGCGCGCCACCGGCCGGGCCTCCGCCGCCGCGACCTGGCGGACCAACGCCCGGCTGTGGGCCTCGCGCCCGCGCCGCCACACCTATCTGGCGCTCTGGGTGCCCAACGGGCTCGTCGTCGGCTGCGAGTCGCTCTTCGTCCCGTACGCCCCCGAGCGCGCCGGCCTGCTCTTCGCCTGCGCCGCGGCCGGGATGCTGGCCGGGGACACGGTGGTGGGCCGGTTCGTGCCGGCGGCGTGGCGGGCCAGGCTCGCCGCACCCCTCCAGGCCCTGCTCGCGGCCCCGTACCTGCTCTTCGTCCTCCGCCCCGGACCGGCCCTCGCCGTGGCCGCCGTCACCGTGTCCGCCGTCGGCTACAGCGCGAGCCTCCTCTACCAGGAACGCCTCACGGCCCTCCTCCCCGACGAGCTGAGCGGCCACGCGCTCGGCCTGCACACCTCGGGCATGCTCGCGCTCCAGGGCCTCGGCGCCGCCCTCGCGGGCGCGCTCGCCCAGCTCACCTCGCCCGCCACGGCGATGACCCTGCTCGCGGCCGGCTCGCTCGCGGTCAACCTGGCGCTGGTCCTCACCGCGCGGCCGCCGGGCGCACGGCGGCGGGACACCCGACCGGCCGACCCCGCTTGCCCGGCCGCCCGCGGCGGCCGACGCTGAGGCGAGGACCCCCTCCCATCCGATCGGCGAAGGGCAGGACGTGCTCATGGTGAACAGCTCGCGGACGGCGGCCGGAGACCGCCCGGAACCGGCAGCGGAACGAGCCATGACCCCGGACGCGCCCGTGGACCCGGACACCACCCAGGATCCGGGAGAGCCCGGACGGACCGCGCATCCGGCGGAGGCGGCCTGGCGGACTCCCGGCCACACGAACGTCGAGACCGCGCTCGAAGTGACCGGGTACTCCCAGGCCACCCGCTGACGCCCGCCGGACATGCTGCTCAAGGTGCTCGGCACCGCGGCCGGCGGAGGCGTGCCCCAGTGGAACTGCGCCTGCCACGGCTGCGCCGGCGCGCGCGCCCACCCCGAGCGCCGCCGCCGGCACGCCTCGCTCGCCGTCGAGGCGGCTCCGGGACGCTGGTACGTGATCAACGCGACCCCGGACATCGCGGACCAGATCGAACGCTGCCCGGCGCTGCACCCGCGCCCCGGCACCGACCCGCGGCGGACGCCGCTCGCCGGAGTGGTCCTGACCGACGCCGAGCTCGACCACACCCTCGGCCTGGCCCGGCTCCGCGAGGCCGAACGGTTCGAGGTGATCGCCGCCGACCCGGTACGGGACGCGGTACGGGACCGGCAGGGCCTGGGCGAACTCCTCGCCGCTTACGCCGATGTGACATGGCGCCGGCTTCCGCTGTCAGGCAGCCCGGGCAGTCCGGGCAGTCCGGGTGGCCTGGGCGGCCGGGGTGGCCTGGGCGGCCGGGATGACCTGGGTGGCCCGTGTGGCCCGTGTGGCCCGGACAGCCCGGACGCACCGCTCCTGCCCGGCTCCACCGTCCACGTCGGTGCCGTGCCCGTCTCCGGCAAACGCCCCCGCTACGCGGCCTTGTCCCCGCAGCCGGCCGGCCCCGGGGCCTGGGTGGTGGCTCTGCGCCTCACCGATCGCGCCACCGGGCGGACCCTCCTGTACGCGCCCGCGCTCGGCTCCTGGCCGGACGCCTTCCAGGCCGCCGTCGCCGAGGCCGACTGCGTGATCGTCGACGGCACCTTCTGGGACGACGAGGAACCGCGCGCGACGGGCTGCTCGGACCGCACCGCGACGGCCATGGGCCATCTGCCGATCACCGGGCCGAACGGCACGGCCCGGCGGCTCGCCGGCCTGCCGGGCCGCCGCCTCTACACCCATCTGAACAACACCAATCCCCTGGTCGACCCCGACGCGCCGCAGCACAAGGAGCTCATCCGGCTGGGCATCGAAGTGGCCGCCGACGGAACGGAGATCGTGCTGTGACCCTCTCGGAGACCGGAGTCGACGCGGCCGAGCCGTGGGGGAGGGCCGAGTTCGAGGAACGGCTCCGTGACGTCGTCGAGCGCCGCTACCACGACCGTCACCCCTTCAACGTGCGCATGCACGAAGGTGAGTTGAGCCATGACGAGGTGAGGCGCTGGATCACCAACCGCTTCCACTACCAGCGCCACATCCCCGTCAAGGACGCGCTGATCATGGCCAAGTTCGACACGCCGGAGCTGCGCCGTGCATGGGCGCGCCGGGTGGAGGAACAGGACGGACGCACGGAGGGGGGACGCACGGTCGACGAGGGCGGCATCGAGCGCTGGCTGCGGCTCGGCGAGGCCGCCGGTCTCGACCGGGCCGGGCTGCTCGCCGGCCGGGAGGTCCTGCCCGGGGTGCGGTTCGCCGTCGACGGGTACGTGAACTTCTGCCGGCACCGCCCGGCCCTGGACGCCGTCGCGGCCTCGCTCACCGAGCTGTCCGCCCCGGACCTCATGCGGCGCCGCACGGCGGCCTTCGAGCGGCACTACCCCTGGGTCCGCAGCAGCGGGCTCGCCTACTTCCGGGACCGCGTCCACCAGGGCCGGCAGGCCGGCGACGAGGCGCTGCGGCTGGTCCTGGACTGGGCGCGCGACCGGGCCGGACAGGACCGGGCGGTCGCCGCGCTCGCCTTCAAGTGCCAGGTCCTGTGGTCGCTGCTCGACGCCGTCGACCACGCGCCCTCGCCCTCGCCCTCGCCCCCGGCGGCGGGCTCGGGCGCGGGCTCGGGCGCGGGCTCGGGCGCGGTCTCGTGGGACGCGCGATGAGCTGGCGTCCCGTGCTCGCCCCGGCGGTCGTGCTGCGGCCCGACCGCGTGCGCGGCACCGATCTGCTCGTCAAGCCCGAACGCGTGGCCGTGCTGCACGGCGCGGCCGCCGGCGTCCTCGGCCTCTGCGACGGCCGGCGCACGGTGCCCGGGATCCTCGCCGAGCTGACGGCACGGTTCCCAGGAGCCCCGGTGGCCGAGGAGGTCCCCGAGTTCCTGGACCGGCTGCGGGCCGAGGGCTGGCTGCGGTGACGGCGGGCGAGCGCGTGCCACGGCCCTGGGCGCTGCTCGCCGAGCTGACCCATCTGTGTCCGCTGCGCTGCCCGTACTGCTCCAACCCGCTGGAGCTGACCGGTCGTTCGCGCGAGCTCGGCACCGCCCAGTGGCGGGACGTGCTGCGGCAGGCCGCCGACCTCGGTGTCGTACAGACCCATCTGTCCGGTGGGGAACCGCTGTTGCGCACGGATCTGGCGGAGATCGTCGAGGCCGCCGAATCGGCGGGCGTCCACACCCAGCTCGTCACCAGCGGTCTGGGCCTGGACGAGGAGCGGCTGGCCGGCCTGACGGCGGCCGGGCTGCGTGGCGTACAGCTGTCGGTGCAGCACGCCGAGGCGCCGGCCTCCGACCGGATCGCCGGGCGCCGGTCGTACGAGGCGAAGGAGCGGGCCGCGGCGCTGGTGCGGGAGGCGGGCCTGCCGCTCGGCCTCAACGTGGTGCTGCACCGGGCCAACCTCGACGCCGTCGACGCCCTGGTGGAACTGGGCCTCGCCTGGGGCGCGGACCGGATCGAGCTGGCCAACGCGCAGTACTACGGCTGGGCGCTGCGCAACCGTGCCGCGCTCCTGCCGAGCCCGGCGCAGCTGGCCCGGGCGGCGGAGCGGGTGCGCCGGTGGCGGTCACGCCTCGCCGGGCGCACCGAGCTGGTGTGGGTGGCGTCCGACCACTTCGGGGGAGTGCCCAAACCCTGCATGGGCGGCTGGGGACGGGTCTCGCTCACCGTCACCCCCGACGGCACCGTCCTGCCGTGTCCGGCGGCGGCGACGCTGCCCGGGCTCGACGCCCCCAGTGTGCTGACCCGGCCGCTCGCCTGGATCTGGGAGCACTCGGCGGCCTTCGGCCGGTACCGCGGCACCGACTGGATGCGGGAGCCGTGCCGCAGCTGCCCGCGCCGCGCGGAGGACTTCGGCGGCTGCCGCTGCCAGGCGTACGCGCTGACCGGTGACGGGGCCCGCACCGACCCGGCCTGCCGGCTGTCGCCCGACCACGGTCTCGTCGAGGGTCTCGTCCGCGCGGCGGCGGACACGGACGCGGCGGGGCGGGCGGCCTATGCGTACCGCACGTACGCAGACACGAAAAGGACCAGGGCCTGACCCTCTGTGCATGGGTCAGACCCTGGTCTTCGAACGCCCAGCGCGGGACCGTAAACCGCGCTGCGCGACGTGGTGACCGCCCGACGGTGCGAGGCTGGCGCGACAGGACGTTCGCGCCGCCGGGCGGAGTCTGGCCCCCTTCCGTGCGAGAAGGGGGTGCGTTGGGACCGCGGTGGCACCGACGGACGCCGCGGCCGGGTCCCCTTCCTTCAGGTCAAGAAGGGGAGCCGCGGGTCCTTACCACCGCACTGGCTCGGCGCCACCGCGGTCCTCACGCTGTCCGGCTCGACGACCACCCCTCATCCGGGCCGGCGAGCCGGACCGCGCACGGCACTGACCTCCCGTCAGGTGCCGTACGCAGCCTTGGAGTCGAGGCTCAGTCCTCGCGCAGGGCGCGGACGGCCTCCTCGACGCGCCGGCCGTACTCGGCGTCGGCGGCGGCGAAGTGGGCGAGGTTCTTCTCGATGATGTCCTCGCGGGCGACCTGGGAGAGGCTGCCGGCGATGTTGGACACCAGACGGGACTTCTCGTCCTCGGACATCAGGCGGTAGAGCTCACCGGCCTGGAAGAAGTCGTCGTCCTTGACGTGCTCCGGGGCCGCGTGGGTGCCGGTCCAGCCGTGGATGGCGAGCGGCGCGGAGAGCGCGTTGTCGGTCTGCGCCGGGCCCGAGTACGAGTTGGGCTCGTAGTTCTTGTCGTGGCGCGAGCCGTTGCGGGTGGCCATGAAGCCGTCGCGGCCGTAGTTGTCGGCCGTGGTCGCCTTGGGGGCGTTGACCGGCAGCTGGGTGTGGTTGACGCCGAGGCGGTAGCGGTGGGCGTCCGCGTAGGCGAAGAGACGGCCCTGGAGCATCTTGTCCGGCGAGGGGCCGATGCCCGGCACGAAGTTGTTCGGGGAGAAGGCGGCCTGCTCGACCTCGGCGAAGACGTTGTCCGGGTTGCGGTCGAGGACCAGGCGGCCCACACGCTGCAGCGGGTAGTCGGCGTGCGGCCACACCTTGGTGAGGTCGAACGGGTTGAAGCGGTAGTCCGCGGCCTCGGCGGCCGGCATGATCTGGACGTAGAGGGTCCAGGACGGGTTCACACCGCGCTCGATGGACTGCAGCAGGTCGGTCTGGTGCGAGTTGGCGTCCTTGCCGACCAGCTCGGCGGCCTGCTCGGCGGAGAGCGAGCGGATGCCCTGGTTCGTCTTGAAGTGGTACTTGACGAAGAAGGCCTCGCCCGCCTCGTTGGTCCACTGGTAGGTGTGCGAGCCGTAGCCGTTCATGTGGCGGTACGAGGCCGGGATGCCGCGGTCGCCGAAGAGCCAGGTGATCTGGTGGGTCGCCTCGGGGGCGTGGGCCCAGAAGTCCCAGACGTTGTCCGCCTCCTGCTTGCCCGTGAACGGGTCGCGCTTCTGGGAGTGGATGAAGTCGGGGAACTTGATCGGGTCCTTGATGAAGAACACCGGGGTGTTGTTGCCGACGAGGTCGTAGTTGCCCTCTTCGGTGTAGAACTTGAGCGCGAAGCCGCGCGGGTCACGGACCGCGTCCGCGCCACCGAGCGAGTCGGCCACGGTGGAGAAGCGCAGGAACGTCTCGGTCTTCTTGCCGACCTCGGAGAGGAAGGCGGCCTTCGTGTAGGCCGTGACGTCGTCGGTCACCTCGAAGTAGCCGTACGCGCCGGAGCCGCGGGCGTGCACCACGCGCTCCGGAATGCGCTCACGGTTGAAGCGCGCGAGCTTCTCCAGCAGGTGCTGGTCCTGGAGCAGGATGGGGCCACCGACGCCGGCGGTGGCGGAGTTCTGGTTGTCGGCGACGGGGGCGCCGGACTCGGTCGTAAGCACGCGCTTCGACATGGTGGACCTTCCGTGAGCTGCACTGCTGCTGGTCAAGTGCTCTGGAGCGTAGGTACGCCCGGCAAACGACGTCAACAGTTTGTTGAAAATGAAGTGTGGTGTTCCGGACGGCGGCGACGCCTGGGCGCGACAGGACAGGTGTCAGCGCCGCCGCCGTCCGGAAATCTGGGTCAGACCTGCTGGCCGGAGAGGCGCTCGACGGCGCGCAGCAGGGCCGAGTGGTCCAGGCCGCCGTCACCCTGGGCACGCAGGGAGGCGACGAGCTGGGCGACCACGGCGCCGACCGGAAGGGCCGCGCCGACGTTGCGGGCGGCGTCGGTGACGATGCCCATGTCCTTGTGGTGCAGGTCGATCCGGAAGCCGGGCTTGAAGTCCCGGTTCAGGAAGTTGTCCTTCTTGCGGGTCAGCACGGTGGAGCCGGCCAGACCGCCGTTGAGAACGTCGAGGGCGGCGTTCAGGTCCACGCCCGACTTCTCCAGGAAGACCACGGCCTCGGCGCACGCCTGGATGTTGACGGCGACGATCAGCTGGTTGGCGGCCTTCACCGTCTGGCCGGAGCCGTGCGGGCCGCAGAGCACGATGGTCTTGCCGAGGGCCTGGAGGATCGGCAGGGCCTCGTCGAAGTCGGCCTGCTCGCCACCCACCATGATCGACAGGACGGCCTCGATGGCGCCGGCCTCGCCGCCGGAGACGGGGGCGTCGATGACGCGGATGCCCTTCTCCTTGGCGTTCTTGGCCAGGTCGACGGAGGTCTGCGGGGTGATCGACGACATGTCGATGATCAGGGCGCCCGGCTTGGCGTTCTCCAGGATGCCCTCGGGGCCGTAGGAGATGGCCTCGACCTGCGGGGAGGCGGGCACCATCGTGATGACCACGTCGGCGTCCTTGACGGCCTCGGCGATCGAGCCGGCCGCGGTGCCGCCGGCGGCGGCCAGGCGGTCCAGCTTGTCCTGCTCGAGGGTGAAGCCGGTGACGGAGTAGCCGGCCTTGATCAGGTTCTCGGACATGGGGGAGCCCATGATGCCGAGGCCGATCCACGCGATCTTGGGGAGGTTGCTCATGAGGGTGCCTCTCAAAACAAGGTGGTACGGGGAGGGGGCGAGGGTCAGCGCGCCGCGCGGTCCTCGGCGGGCAGCCAGTCGAAGGACGCGGCGGCGTCGGCGGCCTTGTACTCCAGGCCCACCCAGCCGTCGTAACCGGCCTTCTTCAGCTCGCCGAGCAGGTCCGCGAGCGGCAGCTCGCCGGTGCCCGGGGCGCCGCGGCCCGGCATGTCCGCGATCTGGACGTGGCCGGTCTTGTCGGCGTACTGCGCGATGACCTGGCTGACGTCCTCGCCGTTCATGGCCAGGTGGTAGATGTCGAGCAGGAACTTGGCGTTGCCGAGCCCCGTGGCCGCGTTGACCTTGTCGACGATCTCGATGGCGGCGGGGGCGCTCACCAGCGGGTAGAGCGGCGACTCCGGCTTGTTGAGGGTCTCGATCAGCAGGATCGCGCCGACCCGGTCGGCCGCGCGGGCGGCCAGGACCAGGTTCTCCAGGGCGAGCTCGTCCTGGACGGTCGGGTCCACACCCTCGACGCGGTTGCCGTAGAGCGCGTTCAGCGCCTTGCAGCCGACCGAGGCGGCGAAGTCCGCCGCGATGTCGATGTTGGCCCGGAAGCGGTCCGACTCCTCGCCGGGCACCGAGACCGCGCCGCGGTCCGGGCCGGGGAGCTGTCCCGCGTAGAAGTTCAGGCCGACCAGCTGGGTGCCGGCGTCCTCGAGGGCCTTCTTGAGGGCGTCGAGCTCGCTCTGCTCGGGGGTGGCGGTGTCGATCCAGGGCCACCACAGCTCGACCGCGGTGAAGCCCGCCGCGGCGGCGGCCGCGGGGCGCTCCAGGAGCGGGAGTTCCGTGAAGAGGATCGACAGGTTCACATCGAAGCGCTGGTCCGTGCCGGCGCCTTCAGAGAAGCGGGCCATGAGGGGCGGCGCTCCTTCCGTATTGCGGAAGTAAGTTTCTGTCTGACGGAATGTTGTAGCGGGAGCGACCGACTTGTCAAGAGGTCCCCGCAGGTCCGGGGCTCCCGCTGGGGCCCGGACGGGCCGTAGCGTGGGGGCATGGTGCGTTTGAGAGTGGAGTTCACGACCGAGCCGTTCGACCTCGACGAGGCGCCGGCACACGCGGTGGTGGCTCGTGAGGTCATCCAGTCGGCCGAGCTGGACGCGGTGGACGTCGGCCCCTTCGGCAACACCGCGGAGGGCGGCGCGGACGCCGTGCTCACCGCCGTGGACGAGCTGCTGCGCAGGTCCCTGGCGGCGGGCGCCACCCGTGTCTCGCTCCAGGTGAACGTCCTCGACGGGTCGGGGGAGGCGGACAAGTGACCGAGCACCCCCTGGTCGCGGCCGTGAAGCCGCTGGTGGACGCGATGGGCGCGGAACTGCTCGGCCCCGAGCAGGCCGGGTCCGACGACGTCGTCCTCGCCTGGGAGGGCGAGGATGTGCTCGCCGTACGGCTGCCGCAGCTGTCCGAGTCCCTCGACCACATCCTCGCGGCGATGGAACGGCGGCACGGGATGCCGCTGGCCGAACTCGACCGCAAGGCGAAGCAGGAGATCGTCCGCATCCTGGAGGCACGCGGTGCCTTCTCGGTGCGCCACGGTGTGGAGACGGTGGCCGGGGCGCTGGGCGTCTCCCGCTTCACCGTCTACAACTACCTGAACCGGGAGACTGCCCTGAACAGGCAAAAACCCCCGAAGAACGGTTAGTTGATCATGTCTTGCCACAAGCCGTCGTCCGCATGTCGGGACGACGGCTTTTGTATGACCGAGTTTTCAACAAAGTGTTGACGTGGTGTTGCGGAGGGCGTTAGCTATCCGCAGCCCGTCCGACGCACAGCGAAAAACAGCCACGGAGGCTTCCCGTGACTTCAGGTACGACACCGGGTCTCGCCCGGTTCAACACCTCGGCGGACGGCGACGCCGTCGCCGCACTCCACGAGGTGTGCTCCAGTTCGGCGTGGGGGAGCAAGCTCCTCGCCCAGCGCCCGTACGCCACCGCCGAAGCCCTCTTTCTCGCCAGCGACGCCGCCATGGCCGAGCTGACCGCCGAGGACCTGGCCGAGGCGATGGCGGGCCACCCGCCGATCGGTCGTCCGAAGGCCGGGGACCCGACCTCCTCCCGCGAGCAGAGCGGGATGGCCGGCGCCTCCGCGGAGCTCAAGGCCGAGATGCTCGAACTCAACCTGGCCTACCAGGACCGGTTCGGCCATGTCTTCCTCATCTGCGCCACCGGGAAGACCGGCGAGCAGATGCGCGACGCGATCCGCGCACGGATCGAGAACTCGCCCGAGCAGGAGCGGGAGATCGTCCGCACCGAACTGGGCAAGATCAACCGCATCCGTCTGACCCGTCTCGTAGAGACCGAGGAAGAGAACTGATGAGCACCGACACCACCGCCTCGGTGTCCACCCACATCCTGGACACCAGCCTCGGCCGGCCGGCCGAGGGCGTGGCCATCGCGCTCGCGGCCCGCGCCGGCTCCGGCGCGGAGTGGGTCGCCCTGGGCGGCTCCGCCACCGACGCGGACGGGCGCTGCAAGGACCTGCCGGCCCTGCCGGAGGGCACGACCCACGTACGTCTCGACTTCGAGACCGAGGCGTACTTCCTGACACAGCAGAACAAGCAAGCCGAGGCGCAGCAGGACGCCCCCGCGAATCGGGACAGCGGTGCGACCGGTGTGTTCTTCCCGGAGGTGGCGATCACGTTCGCCGTCGTACCGGGCGAGCACTACCACGTACCGCTGCTGCTCAACCCGTTCGGCTACTCCGTTTACCGAGGGAGCTAGCAGACATGCCCACGATTCTCGGCCAGAACCAGTACGGCAAAGCAGAGAACCGCGTCGTCAAGATCACGCGCGACGGCGGCACGCACCACATCAAGGACCTGAACGTCTCCGTCGCCCTCTCCGGTGACCTCGACGACGTCCACCTCACCGGCTCCAACGCCAACTGCCTCCCCACCGACACGACGAAGAACACCGTCTTCGCGTTCGCCAAGGAGTACGGCATCGAGTCCGCCGAGCAGTTCGGCATCCACCTCGCCCGTCACTTCGTGACGAGCCAGGAGCCGATCAAGAAGGCCCGGATCCGGATCGAGGAGTACTCCTGGGAGCGGATCGCCAGCTCGGACGCCAACTCGAAGTTCATCGGCTCCGACGAGGTCAACCACTCCTTCGTCCGCAAGGGCCAGGAGACCCGCACCACCCAGGTCACCTTCGACGGCGAGAAGTGGGAGGTCATCTCCGGCCTCAAGGACCTCGTCGTCATGAACTCCACCAACTCGGAGTTCTGGGGCTACATCAAGGACAAGTACACCACCCTCCAGGAGGCGTACGACCGGATCCTCGCCACCCAGGTGTCGGGTCAGTGGCGGTTCAACTGGACCGACGACGAGCAGCGGATGCCGAACTGGGAGCGGTCCTACGAGCAGACCAAGAAGCACATGCTCGAGGCGTTCGCCGAGACCTACTCGTACTCGCTGCAGCAGACCCTCTACCAGATGGCCACGCGGATCATCAACCACCGCGCGGAGATCGACGAGGTCCGCTTCTCGCTCCCGAACAAGCACCACTTCCTCGTCGACCTCGAGCCCTTCGGCCTGAAGAACGACAACGAGGTCTACTACGCCGCCGACCGCATGTACGGCCTGATCGAGGCCACCATCCTCAGGGACGGCGCCACGGCGCAGATCCCGGTCGACATGACCAACCTCTAAGCGGCACTGAGTGATCCGGTCCCCGCCCGTCCGCAGTCGGGCGGCGGGCGGGGACCGGCACCAGACCGGAGGGAACCTCACATGGCAACGCCCGCAAAGGGGCCGGCTTCCGCCGACGGCCCGTGTTCCACCTCGTCGCCCACCCAGGCCCCGGCCCCGGCCGCCTGCCACCCGGTGGACGAGAAACTCCCCGCCTCGCGGCTCGTCCCCGCCGCGCTCCAGCACATCGCCGCCATGTACGCAGGCGTCGTCACCCCTCCGCTCATCATCGGCCAGGCCGTCGGCCTGGACGCCGCCGGAATGACCCGGCTCATCGCCGCCAGCCTGCTGATCGCCGGCTGCGCCACCATCCTGCAGACCCTCGGCCTCGGCCGCTTCGCCGGAAACCGGCTGCCGTTCGTCAACGCGGCCTCCTCCGCCGGCATCGCGCCCATGCTCGCCATCGCCGAGACCAGCGCCAAGGGCCACCAACTCCCCGCCATCTACGGCGCGGTCATGGTCGCCGGCGTCTTCTGCCTCGCCGTCGGCCCCTTCTTCGGCCGCCTCCTGCGCTTCTTCCCGCCCCTCGTCACCGGCGTCGTGATCACCCTCATCGGGGTCACCCTGATGCCCGTCCCGGTGAGCTGGGCCCAGGGCGGCGACAAGAACGCCGCCGACTTCGGCGACATGAGGTATCTGGCACTCGCCGGCTTCACGCTCGTCGTCATCCTGCTCTTCCAGCGCTTCGGCAAGGGCTTCGTCAAGCAGATCGCCCTGCTCCTCGGCCTGTTCATCGGCACGGTCGCCGCGATCCCCTTCGGCATGGCGGACTTCAGCGCCCTGCGCGAGGCGCCGGTCGCCGCGCTGCCCGCCCCCTTCGCCTTCGGCGCCCCCGAGTTCCAGCCCGCCGCGATCCTCTCCCTGTGCATCGTGATGCTGGTCCTGATGACCGAGTCCAGCGCCGGCATGCTCGCCCTCGGCGAGATCTGCGACCGGCGCAGCGACGGACAGACCATCACCCGCGGCCTGCGCACCGACGGCATCGCCACCCTCCTCGGCCCGGTCTTCGGCGGCTTCCCCACCTCCGCCTTCGCCCAGAACGTCGGCGTCGTCTCGCTGACCCGGGTACGCAGCCGGTACGTGGTCGCCGTCGCCGGCGGCGCCCTCCTGGTCCTCGGCGTCTTCCCGGTGCTCGGCGCGGTCGTCTCCCTCGTGCCGATGCCGGTCCTCGGCGGCGCGGGCATCGTGCTCTTCGGCTCGATCGCCGTCAGCGGCATCCGCACCCTCTCGGAAGCGGGCCTCGACGACAGCTCCAACATCATCCTGGTGGCCGTCGCGCTCGGCGCGGGCATCATCCCGCTCGCCGCGCCCACCTTCTACGCCGGCTTCCCCGCCTGGGCGCAGACCGTGCTCGGCTCCGGCATCAGCGCCGGCGCGCTCGTCGCCGTCCTGCTGAACCTCTTCTTCCATCATCTCGGCACCCGGAGCCGCCACGCGGCTGCGGCACTCAAATCTTCCTAGGGTCCTGCCGTGCCCAGCCTTTCCCTCCGGAATGAAGGAAGTACCGCCATGGCAGAAGCCTCGGCAGCCCCCCAGCGCATCGTCATCGAGAACGCGGCGATCGCGACCGTCGACGCGGACGACACCGAGTACGCCACCGGCCATCTCGTCGTCGCCGGCAACAAGATCGAGTCCATCGGCGCCGGCCGCGCGCCGGACGGCCTCGACAACGTGGTCCGGCGGATCGACGCCACCGGCCATCTGATCACGCCGGGTCTGGTCAACACCCACCACCACTTCTACCAGTGGATCACCCGCGGGCTCGCGACCGACCACAACCTCTTCGACTGGCTGGTCGCGCTCTACCCGACCTGGGCGCGGATCGACGAGCAGATGGTGCGCGTCGCCGCCCAGGGCTCGCTCGCCATGATGGCCCGCGGCGGTGTCACCACCGCCATGGACCACCACTACGTCTTCCCGCGCGGCACCGGCGACCTGTCCGGCGCCATCATCGGCGCCGCCCGGGACATGGGCGTCCGCTTCACCCTCGCCCGCGGCTCCATGGACCGCAGCGAGAAGGACGGCGGACTGCCGCCGGACTTCGCCGTCGAGACCACCGAGGGCGCGCTCGCCGCGACCGAGGAGACGGTGAAGCAGCACCACGACGCCTCCTTCGACGCGATGACCCAGATCGCCGTCGCCCCCTGCTCGCCCTTCTCCGTCTCCACCGACCTGCTCCGCGAGGGCGCGGCCCTCGGCCGCCGGCTCGGCGTGCGGATGCACACCCACGGCTCGGAGACGGTGGAGGAGGAGAAGTTCTGCCACGAGCTGTTCGGCATGGGCCCGACCGACTACTTCGAGTCCACCGGCTTCCTCGGCGAGGACGTGTGGATGGCGCACTGCGTCCACATGAACGACTCCGACATCGCGGCCTTCGCCCGCACGAGGACCGGTGTCGCCCACTGTCCCTCGTCCAACGCGCGGCTCGCCGCCGGCATCGCCCGCGTCCCCGACATGCTCAGGGCGGGCGTGCCGGTCGGCCTCGGCGTCGACGGCACCGCCTCCAACGAGTCGGGCGAACTGCACACCGAACTGCGCAACGCGCTGCTCATCAACCGCCTCGGCCACCACCGGGAGGCCGCGCTGAACGCCCGCCAGGCCCTCCGCCTCGGCACCTACGGCGGCGCGCAGGTCCTCGGCCGCGCCGACAGCATCGGCTCCCTGGAGCCGGGCAAGCTCGCCGACTTCGTCCTCTGGCGGGTCGACGGCCTCGGCCACTCGTCGATCGCCGACCCGGTCACCGCGCTCGTCTTCGGCGCGGCGGCCCCCGTCACCGCGTCCTTCGTCAACGGCCGGCAGATCGTCGAGAACAACCGACTGCTGACCGCCGACGAGGACACCATCGCGCGCGACGCGCGCACGGAGGCGCAGCGCCTGGCCCGTATCGCGGCCCAGGACTGACCCACCCCAAGACGTCCGACCGAGGGGGACGGCCCTCGGTCGGTCGCCGTGGACCCGAGCGGGGCCCACGGCAGCCGGGCCGGGGGGTGTGCGTACGCCGTGTCGTACGCCACCCCCCGGAACGGTGAACCCGTGCCCGTCCCCACCGGGCACCCCGTCCCGCGCCGCACCCCCTTCGCCGGCGCACCACCGCAGGACCTCCTGCACCCCCTCGCTCCACCCCCGCACCGAGCCGCACCTCCTGCACCCCGCACCGCATCGCACCACCTCCCTGCATCCCACGTCCCCGCCGACGTGTACCTGACCGGAGGAACCGCCGTGGCCGCCAAGCCCCAGGTTCGCAATGCACCAGACGCAGACACCGCCCCCGAAGGCGCCGTCTCCGACGCAGACCGGGCCAAGCATCCGGTCGACGAGACCCTGCCCCCAGCCAAGATGCTCACCAGCGGTCTGCAGCACGTCGCCGCCATGTACGCGGGCGTCGTCGCGCCGCCCCTGATCGTCGGAGCGGCCGTGGGCCTCTCTCCGACCGAACTGACGTTCCTCACCGGAGCCAGCCTCTTCACCGCCGGCCTCGCCACCTTCCTCCAGACCCTCGGCGTCTGGAAGATCGGCGCCAAGCTGCCCTTCGTCAACGGCGTCACCTTCGCCGGCGTCGCCCCGATGCTGGCCATCGTCAACACGACCAAGGACAAGGCCGACGCGCTCCCGGTGATCTTCGGCGCGATCATCGTCGCCGGACTCCTCGGCTTCATAGCCGCCCCGTTCTTCTCCCGCCTCGTGCGGTTCTTCCCTCCGGTCGTCACCGGGTCCGTCATCACGCTCATCGGCGTCTCCCTGCTGCCGGTCGCCTTCGGCTGGGCGCAGGGTCCCAACCCGAAGGCCGACGACTACGGTTCGACGACGTATCTGTCGCTCGCCGGCATCACCCTCGTGATCGTGCTGCTGCTGCGCCGCTTCACCACCGGCTTCCTCAAGCAGGTCGCCGTCCTGGTCGGCCTGGTCCTCGGCACGGTCATCGCGATCCCCTTCGGCGTCACCGACTTCTCCCCGGTGCGGCAGGCCGACGTCGTCGGCTTCCCGACGCCCTTCCACTTCGGCGCCCCGCAGTTCGCCACCGCCGCGATCATCTCCATGTGCGTGGTCATGCTGGTCTCCATGACCGAGTCGACCGCCGACATGCTGGCGCTCGGCGAGATCGTCGAGCGGCCGGCCGACGAGAAGACCATCGCGGCCGGACTGCGCGCCGACACCCTCGGCTCCGCGCTCAGCCCGCTCTTCAACGGCTTCATGTGCAGCGCCTTCGCCCAGAACATCGGCCTGGTCGCCATGACCCGGATCCGCAGCCGCTTCGTCGTGGCCTGCGGCGGCGGCTTCCTCGTCCTCATGGGCCTGTCGCCGATGGCCGCCTCGCTGATCTCGGTCGTGCCGCGGCCGGTGCTCGGCGGCGCGGGCGTCGTCCTCTTCGGCTCGGTCGCGGCCAGCGGCATCCAGACCCTGGTCAAGGCCGGCCTGGAGAAGGACAACAACGTGCTGATCGTGGCGGTCTCGCTGGCCGTCGGCATCATCCCGATCACGAAGCCGGAGTTCTACCACGCCTTCCCCGAGACCGCGAAGATCATCCTGGACTCGGGCATCTCCACCGGCTGCGTCGCCGCCGTCCTGCTCAACTTCGTCTTCAACCACCTCGGCAGGCACCGCAACGACGACACGGTGACGGCGCCGATGGAACCGGGCGAGGAGATCTCGGAGACGGCGGCGGCGAAGGCGGCGCACGTCCACTGATGCCGTGAGCCGCCCACTGCCACCGTCGCCGCCCGCCCCGGATCCCGCGCACCCCGCGGGGCCCGGGGCGCCGGCCGTGGTCCTGATCAACCCCAACACCGCCGCGGCGACGACCCGCATGATGACGGCCATCGCGCGCCACGCGCTCGCCGCCTCCGGGCTGCGCGTGCGCGGCGTGACCGTCGCCCACGGCCCCGCGATGCTCACCGACCCGGCCGCCCTCGGGGAAGCCGCCCCGCACGTCCTCGCCGCCGCGCGCCAGGCCCTGGCGTCCGGCGACTGCGCGGCCCTGATCGTGGGCGCGTTCGGCGACCCGGGCGTCACGGAACTGCGGACCCGGCTTGCCACGGCGAGCGGGGAGTCCCGTCGCGGAACGGGATCGGCCGTCCCCCTCACTGTGCCCGTCGTCGGCATCGGCGAGGCCGCGCTCGCCGAAGCGGCCGAGGGCGGACGACGCTTCGGCATCGCCACCACCACGCCGCGCCTCGCCGCCGCGATCGACGCCCACGTCGCCCGGCTCGGCCTCGCCGCCGCGTACACCGGCGTCCGCTTCGCCTCCGGCACTCCCGAACAGCTCGCCGCCCACCCCGATTCGCTGCTCGCCGCCCTGACGGAGGCCGCGCGCGCCTGCGTCGTACGTGACGGAGCAGAGGCCGTCGTCATCGGGGGCGGCCCGCTCGGCGACGCGGCCGAAGCGCTCCGAACCCGCCTCGCCGTCCCGGTCGTGGCCCCCGTCCCGGCGGCCTGCCGCCAGGTGGCGCGACTGCTGGGCGCGATGCCGGGCAGGGCGTAGGGGCTCACCGCTCCACCGCCGATCGGCGCCTGCACTCGTGCGCCAGGTGCGGATAGGCCGCCGCGATCGCCTCGTACACCCTGCGGCGCAGCAGGCGTTCGGCCTCGGCGCGGCCGGTGTCGCCGTAGAGGTCGTCGAGGAGGGCGTCGTAGCGGGAGAGGGCGTGTCGCAGATAGCCGACCTGCCAGCGGACCATGGCGCCGGCGGTGAGGCCGCCGGGGCCGCGGGCGCCGAGCAGGTGGCGGTGCCGGACGGCGCGGCGCTCCAGTTCGGCGGCCGGGAGGCGGGGCACCTCGATGGGTTCCGCGCGGATCGCCGCGAGGACCGCGCGGCGGCGCCGGTCGGCCGCCAGCAGGCTCGCGGCGCCGGCCCGGCCGGCGGCCTCGGCGGAGGCGGCGAACTCGGGTGTGCGCTCCACGGCTTCGACGCGCGCCAGAAGATAGAGGAGCACCGGCGCGAGCGACCAGCGCCTCGGGTCGCGGCCCTGCACATCGGCCTGGCCGAGCATCTCGCTGACCATGGCGTCGCTCCAGCCGCGCAACCTCAGCCCGGCCAATGACAGATACGTCGTACGGTCCGTCACGATTCCCCCAATGTCGACTACGGAGAGTAATGGATCCAGTGAAGCGCACGCCACTGACAACGCCCTCTTGCCGACGCCCCACCCGCTGTGCGATATAGGTCTGGACCTTTCCCGGATCCCTGGCCGGACGGAGGCACCCCCCGTGCAACGCCCCTACGCCGCAGCCTCGTCGGCGGTCGCCGTACGCGGCTTCGCCGTCGCCCTCACCGTCGCCCTCGCCGGCTGCGCCGGCCCCGCCGCGGCAGCCAAGGACACCCGCGCCCCCACCGCCCCCACCGGAGTCACCGCGACCGCCGGCAGCGCCACCACCGTCCACGTCATGTGGAGCGCCGCCACCGACGACCGGGGCGTCACGTCCTACGCCGTCTACGACCGGGGCCGCGAGGTCAAGCAAGTCCCCGCCGCCACCCTGATGACCGACATCACCGGCCTGGCCCCCGCCACCCCCCACACCTTCACCGTCCGCGCCCGCGACGCCGCCGGGAACCTCTCCCCGGCCGGCGCCCCGGCCGCGGCCACCACCCTCGCCGCGACCGCAGAGGACCGCACCCCGCCCACGCGCCCCACCGCCCTGCGCGCCGCCCCCGCCGGACCCGGCGCGGCGGTCCTCACCTGGCGGCCCGCCCGCGACGACACCCGCGTCACCGCCTACGACGTCTACCAGGCCGACTCCCGCGTCCACACCGTCCCCGGCACCGCCACCACCGCCCGCCTCACCGGCCTGCGCCCCGGTACCGCCTACTCCTTCACCGTCCGCGCCCGCGACGCCGCCGAGAACTCCTCCCCGGACAGCGCCCCCGCCGACCTCACCACCGCCCCCGCCCCCGGCGCCCCGCCCGACACGGCCCCCACCGCCGTCAGCGTCCGCCCCGCCCGCGGCGCCCTCACCGTCACCTGGACCCCGCCCCGTACCGCCGCCGACGACGCCGTCAAGGAGCACCAGCTCTATCTCAACGGCCGCTTCGCCACCACGATCGTCTGGGGCACCCAGCCAGCCCCGGGCCCCGTCACCTACACCCTCACCGTCCCCACCACCCCCGGCCTGCGCTACACCGTCACTCTCCGCGCCAAGCTCCCCGACGGCACCTGGGGCGACTTCTCCGCGCCCCGCACCGCGGTCACCCCGTAGCTCCCCCCGACCTCCCGTCCCCCTGGTCGCACATGGCCGAAACGGCTCCCTTTCCGGACCCGCCTGCCGCGCCGCACCCTGCGAACGGGCCACTTGCCGAAGGGCGTTGGGGGAGCCGATGGCCGAGCCGAGCTACGTACCCGTTCTGCCCGCACGACCGAGCGCACGGAAGGCGTACGAGACCCTCACGCCCTCCGTGCGCGCCGCCGTCGCCCCTCTGTGGGTCGTCCCGCCCCGCGACCCGGCCGCCTGCCGGCGCGCCCGCCGGCATCCCGTGCGCGAGTCCCTCGACCACATCGCCCGGGTGCAGGAGAGCGGACCCGCGTGGGTGGACACCCGGGGCGCAGAGTCCGACGCCGACCCGCGCCCGGTCGAGGAGGCGCTGCGCGAGGTGCTGACCCGCACGGCGCTGAGACCCGTGACGGGGCCCGAGCGCTCCGCCTGGCAGCAGGCCGCCTGCGCGGCCGCGGCCCGTGTGTGCGGCGACGGCCTCGGGATCCGGATCGCCCCGGCCGCCCTCGCCGACGAGCGCCGTCTCGAAGCCCGGTTGCGACGCCTGCTCGCCGAGCTCGGCGACCTCCCCCTGGACCTGCTGCTCGACCTCGGCGCCGTCCAGGACGACCACCGCTTCGCCTTCGTCGAGAAGTCGGCCCTGCGTGCTCTCGCCCTCCTCGGACCGCTGCACGACTGGCGGACCGTCGCCGTCCTCGCCGGTTCCTGCCCGGAAGCCGACGCCGTCCCCGACGACTACGGGGCGCCCTTCGCCGAGGCGCAGCGCTACGACTGGGACCTGTGGCATGTGCTCGGCCGTTCGCCGGACGGGAGCCGGCTCCGCATCACCTACGGTGACTACGGAGCCGGGCACCCCCGGAGCACGGCCCAGCCGGCCGACCGGGACGAGGGCTCGCCGTGGGGCCTGCTGCGTCACACCGGCGAGCGCACGTTCCTCCTCGGCAAGGTGCCGACCTGTGCGGACGGCCACGCGGCCGACATCCGGCGCAAGGCGGCCGAGATCGTGGCCACGCCGGACTTCGAGGAGGCCCCGCACAGCGCCGCCAAGGAGTGGATGCGGGCCTGCGCCGCGGGCCGGGGCAGCGAGGGCGCGGGCCATCCCGGCGTGTGGGCCTGGGCCGCGCACAACCAGCACCTCACCTTCGTCGTCCACCAACTGCGGCAGCTCCACCAGGTGCAGCGGCTCCGCCTGCTCCACCAGCTCCACCAGCTCCGCAGGCTCCCCCAGCCGCACCGGAGCGCCCCCTTCCACCCCACCGCCTGACCCGCCTGGCCCCACCGCGTGACCCGCCTGGCCGCACCGCGTGACCCGCCTGGCCGCACCGCACCGCGCCCCGCCCCGCCCCGAATTACGCTGGGAAGCGTGGCCGAGATCGTGCTCACCAACACCGGTCGTGACCTGTTCCTGGAGGAAAGCCCCGAGTTCCGGGGACCGGGAGCGGTCAGGGCCGTGGACGCCGTGCTCGGGCTGCTCGCGTTGCGCGGGGCGGACCGGGGATCAGGAGTGCCGGAGCCGACGCCCGGCCTGGTGAAGCGGCTCCTCGTGGAGGATCTGCCGGCGTTCGTGTGGGCGGCGCCGGAGGAGCTGGCGGTGTATCCGGCGGTGCTGCGCGCGCTCGCCGGGCGGTTCGACGGGGAGCGGCGGACGCGCATCGAGGGGGTGATCGGGGACGCCGTGGCCGACTTCGAGCGGGCCATGGGCGACCCCGGGAACCTGACCTGGCCCCGCTGGTACGCGCAGCTCCTGCGCGCCGACGGCACCGATCCCGGCGACCCCGAGGCCGTGCGGGCCTGGCTGGCCCGGCTCGACGGGCCGCCGGTGCCCGACGGGGTGCGCAGGGCGGACCTGGTGGGCCGCACCGCCGTCGCGGACCTGGTCCTCACCGAGGTGCTGACCAGGGCCTACGTACGCGATGCCGAGCAGCCCCCGGCCGCCGGACCGCTGCTCAGCGACCACGACGTGGCGCAGGGCATCGGCCGCGTCGCCCAGGCACTGCTCGACCGGTGGACGGCGGCCGGGCTCGCCGAAGGGCTCGCGGGGGAGTACGCGCACCTCGCGCCCGGACCCGACGACCTGCCCCATCTCGTCCTCGCCGACGCCCTGCTCGACGAGCACCTCGACTACTACGGGGACGCCTCCGTGCCGCTCCCGCCGCCGGAGCGGGAGGCCGAGGAGGCCGTCACGGACGTGGAGCGGGACGCCGACCTGCTGGCGGCCGCCGTCGACGAGCTCGCCGACGAGGGAACGTACGGCGGCGAGGCCGCCCACCTGCTCTACACGCTCTACCAGCGCGGCTGCTCCGCCGAGTCGGTCGCCCGCCGGGCCGCCGAGTTCGAGGACTGGACCGTCGACCCGGACCTGGAGGACGCCCCCGTCCGCGTACCGCCGCCCGCCTCGCCCGGCTACACCACGCCGACCGCGTCCGAACTGGCCCGCCTCCTCGGTACGCCCGGCCTCACCGACACCGACCGGGCCCGGCTCGACAGGCCCGCCCACGGTCTCGCGGCCGTCGTCGACCGGCTGGCCGCGACCGGACTGGTCTTCCGGCGCGGCGACGCCTTCGGGCTCACCCCGGGCGGCTGCGCCGCGGTCCGCTATCTGCTGGCGGTACGGCGGGTCGCGGTGCCCGACGCCGAGGAGACGGCCGGGTGGGACGCGGACACCCTGGTGGCCGCCGCCGCGGGCTGGCCGCCGGCCGTCGCCGGCCGGGTCCTCGGTGAGTGGCTGCACGCCCGTGGGCACGGGGCGGAAGCCTGGTCCGGGCTGCTCGCCGCGCTCGGGACGGTCAACGCCGGCACCTCCGAAGCCGCCGCCACCCGCGGCCTGCTGAACGTCCTGGACCTCTCCGCCGCCCCGGCCGGGGCGCTGCGCGACGCCCTCGCGAACCCGGCCGTCGGCGTCCGGGCGGCGGACGCGCTGCGCGACCGCGGGGAGCCGGTGGAACCGGACCGGGTGCCGGCCGCCGCGCGGGCCCTGCACGTGCTCGACGGGCTGCCCGGCAAGAAGGGGCCGCTGGATGGCGATCCCGCAGACCGTCCAGACCGTCGACATCGCCAGGGAGTCGTCCTTCATGGCGACGAGTCCGGCGAAGCCGATCACGAAGA